>SVRB01000113.1 GCA_015065045.1 Oscillospiraceae bacterium
CGGGATCTGCTGCGCTATATACCACACGCAAAGCCCAACCAACACCAAAATTACAAGCAACACCGAAAGTATCACCACAGTCTTGCTTTTTATCTTGATTCTGTTTTTCATGAAACAACAACTCCTTCACCGAATGACTGTCCAGACAACCATGTCATTGTATAACTAACGCTACCCTGGACTTCATAATTTCTTGCAAGCCCACCATGATGCAATTCCCACATATCTCTGGAAGAAACCGGTGGAATCAAGTCGTAATCAGACTCTTTTTCCCAGTCGTATGCATCGTGCAAACTATATGTAACCTCTGCATAGTACCGATTTCCTACTATTCTATAAGTGCAAGAAATATATGTATAATACGATCCTATTGCCATATACCAATCACTACTTTCTGCACTGTCAAATGAATGACTTATGCCTGTATATGTTTTTATCGTTCTTTCTCCATAAGTTGCAGTAGCCTCCACAATTTCAATTAACGTATTCATATCTTGTGTTTGCCATGCCTTGGCTTGTGTCCATTCAGATAACATTTTGTCCATGTCAATCGTGTATAAAGCTCCGTCTCCATATAAATAATGCGATAACATAGCCGAAGCTTGTTCATAGTTTGCTATTGCTCCACCGGCAATTGTAGCAAGTGCTAAATTATATATGTTATTTAACATTTCAACACGTGTTAACGAGTTAAACCCATTAGCCTCACAGTACAACGATTCATCTCCTGCAGGCCATACATTATAAGGTTGTTGCAAACCTTCTATAATTGAGTCAGGGACAGACGGTGAACTAATCGAGAATGAAAATCCACTATATGCCGAGAAGGAAAAAACCAAATTAGTAACTTTATGTGTAGCATATATTTTAGCACCTCCCATTATATCTGAAGTTATATAATGGGATTGTATATTAAAAATATTATTAGGAGAAGATGAAAAAATAAAATCAGATATATTTGCCCACAATTCACAATCATACATATTATCTATAACAATTTCATCGTTACCACCAACAACCATTTCTACATCTCTAAAACTACTAAAACTGCTCATCTCACGATATTGGGTACTTGATGTATTGCTATAGTTATCTACGCTTACTACTCTCCATGTGCTTTGAGCGCGAAGATCAGAATTCACCGTTCCATAGGAAAAAGACAGATCAAGATATTGAACGGGAGAGTACAAGTATTGAGTTCCAAAAGAGCTGGTATGGCTTATATTCAATCCTCCGCCAAAAGCAACCGCAACATTCCAAATGCAGTCCGACGGAATAATTCCGTTCGATACTTGATAATACGTTAAGATTGCAAAATCGCCGGAATCGTCAACGCCAAGATACTTTGTTGTATCTTCGGTTGAACGTATTATACATCCTCCGTCAACGTTTCGCACTTCCCATCTTATAGAGTCTCCGAGTGAGGATATCAATCCTGATTTTGTTGTAGTATACGTTGTATTCCAAATATACTTACCCGTATACGAGTTGTTGATATAGTAGGTGTTGTCCTGCAAAAGCGGGTTGCTTGATCCGTCGGAATAGGTTACGGAAAATGACGGCTTGTGGTTAGAACGGTTATACGATGCAAAGGTTTTGTAGTTATGGGTAGTGTTGGCTTCATCTACGGCTCCCGCTTGGAATATTATTCCTTTTTCGGGGTCGTAGTTTCCTGCTTTCCACCCTTTTACAGCGTTTGTTATGTTAAAGCTGTATCTTTGTGACGTTGCTTGCTCCAGTCCGTCCGCATAGGACACATAATGGAAAGACAACTGCTCTCCGTGGCTGTTCGGAGAGACGTTATTCCAAGTAGCGTTCGATTCCGACCATACGTTTCCTGTAAAGACGTAACAGTAAACGCCTAACCTCTCGTGCTGGCACATAAGGTCGTGTATTTCTACTGTCGCGCTCGTAATAGATGCCGCAGTTGGTATATCACTCAAATTCAATCCGGGGAACTTCATCAATATTCTTGACACGGATTGATCGGAACCCCATTTACCCAAAGATATTTCTCCGTCGGTGCCCGAAAGGGGATCGGCTGTATTTATCGTTATATCTGCTATAGCACCTGCGCCGTCGCTATCATAGTTTATCTCTATTGTCGGGTCGATTCGAATAGGATATTTTGTCTTTTCGTCTCTTAAATACTCGTCGCTGACGTGTATTGTCAACACATACTTTTCGTTTTCGACAACGGTTTTGTACGTCATATCTCCGTATGCGTTGTTGGCGTTGTCCGCTGTAAATATTATTATATTTCCAAGGGTTGCTTTTATATTGTTGTTTTCATCAACAAGATAAAAGCTGTTTTTTCTTTCTTCAAGCTTCAAGCCGTTAGTAACAAGAGTAAAATCGTATTCTGTTTGCCCTGTATATTCTTTTACAACAATATCTTCTTTAAAGCCGGTATATGTAAGTGAATATTCAACCGACGTACTATCATCGTATTTGTATGAGATCGTTTTTTTATCAATTCTCGTTGCAGTTGATTCGAAATAGTTGTTTGAAGCAGTTGTATCGTTGCCGATCTGAGCATTCGCCGTAGCATCAAGTCCGGTTGTTGTGCTTACTGTCGGCAATATAGGTAAAAGCGTCACCGATACGTTGTTTCCCGACAAATTGATTCCGTCCGTATATCTGTTTGAAAAAGCTGTTACAGCGTTTCCGTTTGCGGTTTCATAAGGCGTTGCGCTGTTGGTTGTATCTGCGATTTCAAGAGATATATCCGTCACTAAACCATGCTCATTAACCGTTTTTACCGGGTAGTCAAACATATATACCGTTTTCGTGCCGTCTGCATTCAAAAATACAACGTCATTCAAGCCTGTTTCTTCGGTATATAATCTTCTTAAATGAACCCTTTCAAGCGCCTTTTCCATTCCGACAGCTTCGGGGACTGTATCGGGATCAAGCTCGCCAAAGTAATCATACGGGCTTGCCAACCCAGCCAATACATCTTCAAGAGTTACTCCGTTGCTGTTTGCTACAACGTTTTCTTCGCTATTTACCGTTTCATTATCGGATTGGTCATCTTCGATCGTAAGGGTATCCGATGTGACTGCCGATGCAATCGTATACATTCCTGTTTGGAATATCATGCACAGCACGAGTAAAACAGATAATATCTTCTTGTTTATTGTCTTCATTTAATATCCTTTCCGTGTATATTTTACCATTATCTTTTTCCGTGCACAATAGGGTGCACAAAAAGTTTATATTTTAAAATGTAAAATTTACACTTTTAACTATTTTTCTTTTGACGTTTATTATTTTTCTTTTCCCGCTTCGGTATCAAGACCGATCCTATCTACCCATTGGACTATCCCCTTTCTGTATGGTGTTTTATTTGTTTTTGCTATTTTTTCAAAAATCTGACGGGAAGTGTTGTTTTAGTTTTTAGTTATAGACGTATTCATGGGTCTCGTTAATTGTCTCTACGTATCCGTTTGTCGCACATATCTCCAGCTTCATTACCGCACGGTAGGTTCCCGTGCCGCTGATAGAATATGAAAGACCGAGGGTTTGATCCATGTTGTAGCCGTACAAAGTACGCTCGTTGTTAGGCTCGCCTATATCCACCGTCGTCCAAATAAAGCCGAAAGTTTTCTTCTGTATCTTGTAGGTGAATTTGGCGTAGTCAAAGTCGCTGTACTTTGCACTGTAATAAACGCTTACATTTGCTACACCGTTTTCAATTACAAAATCAAAATCAGCATCATATACGGTTTCATAACACGGCATTATTCCGTCGTCTGCATGTACGGCAAAGCCCCCCGTACACAGCAAAGCTGCTGTAAGCAGCATAGTGATAGCTCTCAAAAGTTGTTTGCGTATCATTTTTATTAGTCTCCTTTTTTTATTGAATTATTTGAAAATAGGTGTCACTTCCCGCCACAGATTTCTGTGTCATATATATAGACTGGAAATTTTTCAAAAATTCGACGATAGCTTTTTCTAGCCCTTCCGCGCGACGTGTTTTTTCTTCCAATATCGCGCCGTATTGTTCCTTGATTGTGTCAAGGTCGGGCGGAAATTGTTTTAGGCGTTTTTGCAAAAATGCGATTTCCGCCTCCGTTTGCGTATATTCGATTGCAAACGTATCGTCCAATTCGTCT
>SVRB01000010.1 GCA_015065045.1 Oscillospiraceae bacterium
ATCTGTAGAAGAGATACTTTATCCTGCGCTTGAGGATTTTGCTTTGGATATTATAATAGGCAAAGGGCCTGCGGCGAGAAGTATAAGACTCCCTCTTCCTAAGTTTACGCTTATAGGCGCTACAACAAGAGCAGGACAGCTGTCAACGCCGCTCAGAGATAGATTTGGTGTTATATCAAAGCTTGAAATGTACAGTCCCGAGGAGCTTGCAAGTATAGTTACAAGAAGCGCCGGTCTTTTGGGGATAGATATAGACGAAGACGGAGCGTACGAAATTGCTTCCCGTTCGAGAGGAACTCCGCGTATTGCTAACAGGCTTTTAAAGAGAGTTCGTGATTTCGCTCAGGTTAAGGGCGACGGAAGGATCACTCTTGATATTTCTCAGTATGCACTCGGTATGCTTGAGATAGACGAGCTCGGACTTGATAACGTTGACAGAAAGATGCTCGAAACGATAATAAATATCTATAACGGAGGTCCTGTGGGACTTGAAACGTTATCTGCGACGATCGGAGAAGAGGCTGTCACTATTGAAGATGTATACGAGCCTTATCTTATGCAGATTGGATTTTTGAGTAGAACGTTAAGAGGAAGATGTGTTACAGCATTGGGGTATGAACATCTTGGAATTCCTTTTAAGAATAACGTTCAAAACGATAGACAACTTTCTATTGACGAAATGTAATGAATACAAAAAACGAGGAATTATAATGCGATATACAAATAACTGGAAAGATTATGAGCTTCTTGATACAAGCGACGGCGAGCGACTTGAACGATGGGGGAAATACATACTTGTAAGACCCGATCCTCAGGTTGTGTGGAAGGATATGAAAAACAACAAGCTTTGGAAAACACCTGACGCTGTTTATTCACGTTCTAAATCGGGCGGTGGCGCTTGGAAAAACAACAAGCTGCCGGAGCAGTGGAATATAAGATACGAAAAGCTTGATCTTACTTTTGTTTTAAAGCCTATGGGATTTAAGCATACGGGTCTTTTTCCCGAACAAGCTGTAAACTGGGAAAAAATGTATGATTTAATAAAAAATGCTGGTCGACCTATTAAAGTGTTAAACTTATTTGCGTATACAGGCGGCGCTACCGTTGCTTGCGCTAAGGCGGGTGCGTCTGTTGTACATGTAGATGCTTCTAAGGGGATGACTTTACAGGCGAAGGAAAACGCAAAACTTTCTGGACTCGAGAGCGCTCCTATACGCTATATAGTTGACGACTGTCAGAAGTTTATTGAAAGAGAGATCCGTAGAAATAACAAATATGATGCTATAATCATGGACCCTCCGTCATATGGCAGGGGCCCGAACGGAGAAGTTTGGAAGCTTGAAGAGTGTATTGGTGACTTTATAAAGAAAGCATCATGCGTTTTAAGTGATAAGCCGTTGTTTTTCTTGGTTAATTCATACACGACGGGACTTTCTCCTGCAGCTGTTGGGTATATCTTGAATACGACGTTAAAAAAACGCTTTGGCGGCAGTACGGAGCTTGATGAAATAGGGTTAAAGGTTACTCAGACAGGAGAGATCCTTCCTTGCGGCGGATCGTCCTTCTATATCGGAGAACAGTAATGAATGATTCTTTTATAAGTGTAAAAAATGTTTGCTTCAGTTATACTGATGAAAATAATATAAAGATACCTGTATTAAAAAACATATCCTTTGATGTAAAAAAAGGTGAGTTTGTTGTTATACTCGGTCACAATGGCTCAGGCAAGTCAACTATGGCAAAGCTTTTGAATTTGGTTTTGACACCTGATAGCGGACGAATTGTTGTTGGCGGTATTGATATTACCTCTGAGAAAATAACAGATGATGATGTTTTTTCTATCAGACAGAGAATTGGTATGGTGTTTCAAAACCCTGACAATCAGATAGTTTCCTCGATCGTTGAAGAGGATGTTGCCTTTGGACCTGAAAATCTGGGTGTTTTACCTACAGAGATAAGAAAAAGAGTGGATAATGCCTTGGCTGAGGTTGGAATGACAGAGTTTATGAAGCATTCACCCTCGCAGTTGTCCGGTGGTCAGAAGCAAAGAGTTGCTATTGCGGGAATTATCGCTATGCTTCCCGAGTGTATAGTTTTTGATGAAGCTACGTCAATGCTTGATCCTTCGGGAAGGCGCGATGTTATGAATGCTATTGAAAAGCTTAACAAAGAGAAGGGAATTACCATTCTTCACATTACCCATAACATGTCCGAGGCGGTAAACGCTGATAGGGTTATTGTTATAAACGACGGACAGGTTTGTATGGATGATGTTCCTAAAAGGGTATTTTCAGACGTTGCAAAGCTTCACGAAATAGGGCTTGATGTCCCGCAGGTTACAGAATTGATTTATGAATTAAAAAACAGCGGTATAGAATTGCCTTGCGATATAATTGATATTGATGAGGGGGCGGAGGCTTTGGCTTCCTTGTTAAAAAAATGGGAGAACTGACATTAAAGAATGTAACATATGTTTACGGAGCCGAGACTCCGTTTGAAAAAGCCGCATTGCACGATGTTAATGTTTCATTTAACAGCGGTGTAATAACCGGACTTATCGGTCATACAGGATCGGGTAAATCTACACTTGTTCAGCTTCTTAATGGTCTTTTGAAGCCAACGTCGGGCAATATTTACCTTAACGGCTGTGATATATGGGAAAACCCTAAGGATATTACGTCTGTTAGATATAAAGTTGGTCTTGTTATGCAATATCCCGAATATCAGTTGTTTGAAGAAACAGTCAGAAAAGATATTGCATATGGCCCTACAAATATGGGGTTAGAGCCGGAAGAGGTAGAAAAAAGGGTAAGAGAATCTGCGTTTTTTTGTGGAATATCAGAAGATTTGTTTGATAAATCTCCGTTCGATCTGTCAGGTGGTCAAAAGAGACGTGTAGCTATTGCAGGAGTTATGGCAATGAAGCCATCAGTGCTTATTTTAGATGAGCCTGCTGCAGGGCTTGACCCGATTGGTCGAGAGGAGATTTTAGGTGGCATTCGTACCTTTCAGAAACAGACGAATACGACTGTGATCATAGTAAGTCACAGTATGGAGGATATGGCTGTTTACTGCGATGAAATAGTTGTTATGAATAAATCAGAGGTTTATATGAAGGGGCCGACTGCCGAGATCTTTGCTAAGGCAGATAAACTTGTTGAGGTTGGACTCGACGTTCCTCAGATTACTCATTTGTTTAAGAAAATGAAGGATATGGGAATAGACGTTCCCGAAAATGTATTTACTGTAGAAGAAGCGAGAAAGGTTATTGTTTCTCTCTTAAACTAAAAAAGGATGGCATAAATGATCAAGGATATTACGCTTGGACAATATTTCCCCGGTAATTCTATATTACACAAGCTTGACCCAAGAATGAAAATTATTGTTGCGCTTATGTATATAGTTTTGGTATTTCTTGCGAAATCCCTTATTTCATATTTGTTTTTGATATCTTTTGTTGTGTTGCTTTTGCTTATCAGCAAACTTCCGATAAGACCGGTGTTGAAGGGGATAAGGCCAATATTGTTTGTTATATTGTTTACTGCTGTAATCAATATATTTTGGACAAAGGGTGAGACTGTCCTTGTTGATTGGTACTTTATAAACATATATTTTGAGGGTGTTGTATTCGCATTTTACATGCTTGTGAGAATCATCTCTCTCGTTGTGGGGACAAGTATATTACTATCGTATACAACATCACCTATAGATATGACAGACGGAATAGAACAGCTTTTAAATCCCCTCAAGAAAATTAAGCTTCCCGTGCACGAGTTTTCTATGATGATGTCGATAGCGCTTAGATTTATCCCTACGCTTATCGAGGAAACCGATAAAATCATGAATGCACAAAAAGCAAGAGGTGCTGATTTTGATTCAGGAAATCTTATCAGACGAGCAAAAGCTCTTATACCTGTTTTGATACCTCTTTTTGTGTCATCGATAAGAAGAGCGGATGATTTGGCAACAGCAATGGAATGTCGCTGTTATAGAGGCGGAACAGGAAGGACAAGAATGAAATCGTTGAAATATAATGCGAGGGATTATGTGTTTCTTTCGTTTATTGTTACAGTTATGGTAGTAATTGTGCTGTTGAATATATATGCTCCTGTACTTGCGATATAAGAAGAATGGGTGGTTTGCTTGAAAATAAAGCTTTATATAGCATACGACGGTACTAAGTACTGCGGATGGCAGGTTCAAAAAAATGCAATATCTGTCCAACAAACGCTGCAGGATTCCATAGAGAGTGTTTTTGGAGAACGCTATTTGCTTACAGGATGCAGCAGAACCGACAGTGGTGTACACGCAAAAAGATTTTGCTGTTCTGTTTCTATAGCCGATGATGTTAATATTCCTGCGGAAAAAATTCCGATTGCGCTTAATCATTATTTACCAGACGACGTTTCAGTCCTTGAAGCATCGTATATTTCAGATGATTTTCACCCAAGATACGATGCAAAATACAAGGAATATGAGTATTTAATTTTGAATGATACGATTAAAGATCCTTTTTTGACAAATAAGGTTTTTCATTACCCAAAGAAACTTGATGTAGACAAAATGAATATGGCAACAAAGTGTTTTATCGGTAAGCATGATTTTGCAGCGTTTATGTCAAGCGGTTCTTCGGTTGAAGATACGGTAAGGACTATAAAATATTTTACTGTTTCCGAACACGAAAATATAGTTAAGATCAATGTTGCTGCTGACGGATTTCTTTACAATATGGTTAGGATTTTAGTTGGAACTTTGATTGACGTATCGAACGGTAAGATAGCAATCGAAGATATTCCTTCCATAATTGAACAAAAAGACAGAAAAAAAGCGGGTTTTACAGCTCCGCCTCAAGGTTTATATTTAAACAAAATCGTTTATTAAGGAGATAGCTATGCTTCCTGAGTCTAACAAGGGGAATAGAATAAGTATAACTGATAAAAAACCAAAGGTTAATACGTATTATCTTGTTTTAGCCGGCAGATTCAAAACAGCAAAGTATATTATGATTTGTGTTCTTGTTGTTTTTTTGCTTTTAGCTGTAGTACTGTTCAGAGAAGATATTACTGTAGAAAATCTTAGATATTTGCTAAAAGATTTTGAAATTGGTGATAATATAAATACTACATACAACGATACCATTACTTACGACGCCGATTTGCAGGTTAAGTTAGCGCTGTATAAGGGTGATCTTGTTGTAGCGGGAAGCTCGTATTTCTTTTTATCTGACCTTCGAGGAAACAAAAGACTTAACGAAGACAGTGTTTTTTCAAACCCGGTTGTTCTGTCGAGTGAAAAATATTTGCTTGTGTACGGTTTGAGTGAAAATACATACACGATATACAATACTTTTTCTAAGCTTCATACAGAAACGCTTGATTATCCTATTTCAGCTGCCGCTGTAAGCGATAAGGGTATGTATGCCATTGTTACGCGTTCTGCCGAATACAGATCTGTAATATATTTGTATAATCAGGATTTTGATAGAATAGGTGCTGTATATAAAGATAAATACGTTATGGACGTTAAATTTAATCCTGATAGCTCAGAGCTTTTGATAACCTCGCTGTTTTCAGATAAGGGTAATTATTGCACAGAAATCGTAAATTACGTCCCTTTTTCCGAGACACACAGTGCGTCAAAGGTTGTAGAAAACTCAATGCCTATCACAACGGGGTATAATGGTGATAACGGATATTCTGTTATCTACGATAATAAAATAGAATTTTATGACAGCGAATATTTTTTGAGAAATACATACGTTTATCCCGCAAATCTGATTCCTATCACAACTGAGATAACTAAGGATTATACGATCATAACATATAACGAAAATATCGTTGGCGATGATATAAAGGTTCTTGTTTTTAACAAGAGTGGTGAGTTGATTTTAGATGCAAACGCTAACGGTCAACCTAAAAAAATTAAATGTTATACGGATTCTGTATACTTGCTTCTTGATGGGAAGGTTTGTAAAATCAGTATAGTTGACGGTAAAACTGTATACTATGATACAGAGAAAAACGCAATGGATCTTCTTGTTGTTGATGAGAAGAATGTACTTGTTTGTTTTTCAAATCACACGTCAAAACTGGTTATCGAATAATTTTTTAGGAGGAACAAGGTGTCTATTTTTCTTGATTTAATTGTTGTATTGATCGTATTTTCTACGATGTACACTGTGATAAAAAAAGGCTTTGTAAGAACTGTAATTGATTTTGCGTCTGTGATTTGCGCGCTTATTGCTTCTAAAATATTTGCAAATCCTCTCTCGAGTTTTTTTTACGGTATACTTGAAAAGGTAACTTCTAAAAAAATAAATGAAATAATTGAAAATTTAATTAGGGAAAACAATCTACCAAAAACACTTGAAGAGGGAGAATTGTTTGAATTTTTATCGAAATACAATATTGATTTAGCTAATAAGGTTAGCGGTGAGGCTGTAGAAAGTACTATGAACGTTATTACGCAGTATCTTGTTGGAATCTTATCATACGCTGTTGCTTTTATCGTTGTATTTATTTTAACTATAATTGCATTCAAGATAGCTTCTGTTGTTGTCGGCGGAATTTTTGAATTACCAATACTAAAAACAATAAATAAGACTTTGGCGCTTGTTTTGGCTGTGGTTATGTCTTTGTTTTATGTGTTGTTATTTATTGCTTTTATGCAGATCATACTCCCTTATTTAACATCTGTTTATCCGGATGTTATAAACAATGACGTAATAAATAAATCGTTGATTTTTGATTATTTATATAATTGCGAATGGATCAAAATATTTGTGAACTGAAAATATAGGTGAATTTTATGGAAATGTGCGCAAGATGCAAAAAAAGAGTTGCCGTTGTGTTTGTATCGAGAATAGAGAATGGTGAGACTATAAACGAGGGTATTTGTTTGAAGTGCGCCAGAGAACTTGGTATTAAACCTGTGAACGATATAATAGAAAAAATGGGTATAAGCGAGGAAGAGCTTGACCAAATGGATTCTGAAATGGACAATATGCTCTCGATGGTTGAAAGCGAAGATATTGATGAAGATTCAGCTGATGAGAGCCAGGAGGGAAGAGCTCCTGCTTTTGATATTAGAAAACTGTTTGGCGCGTTCCCTGTCAGTAACAATGCTCCTAAGAACAAGGACGAAAAAAGTGATTCTAAATCTTCTAAAAAAGATAAGAATTCAAAAAACAGTAAGTTTTTATCGCAGTATTGTGTAGATTTAAACAATAAGGCAAGAAACGGAAAGATAGATAAGGTTATTGGCAGGGCTGATGAGTTAGCAAGAGTTATTCAGATTCTTTCAAGAAGACAAAAGAATAATCCTTGTTTAATAGGTGAACCCGGTGTTGGCAAGACTGCGATCGCAGAGGCATTGGCTTTGAAAATAGTAGCAGGTGATGTTCCGTTTAAACTTAAGGATAAGGAACTTCATATGCTCGATTTGACTGCGCTTGTTGCAGGAACGCAGTTCAGAGGACAGTTTGAGCAGCGTATGAAGGGGCTTATAGACGAGGTGAAGGCTCGCGGTAATGTGATTCTTGTAATTGACGAAGTTCATAGCATTGCCGGCGCAGGAGATGCAGAGGGAAGTATGAATGCCGCTAATATACTTAAGCCTGCTTTATCAAGGGGTGATATTCAGGTTATAGGCGCTACTACTCTGAAAGAGTATCGCAAATACATCGAAAAGGATTCCGCGCTTGAACGTAGATTTCAGCCAGTTGTTGTTGAGGAGTCATCTATTGATGACACAGTTGAGATACTCAAGGGTATCAAGGGATATTACGAGGAATTTCACGGAATAAAGATACCAAATGAAATTTTAAGAAAAACGGTTGTTTTGTCCGAAAGATATATTTCCGATAGATTCTTGCCTGATAAGGCTATAGATTTGCTTGATGAGGCAGCTGCGTATTTGGTTCTTAATACGCCTATCATACACGAGTTTTTTGAGGTAAAAAAACAGCTCGATGAGTTAAATGCTGAAAAAGAAGAATTAGAAAACAAAGAATCGAAGAGTGAAGAGGAAGCCTCTGAAAAATATAAGAGACTTGCTGATATCAAGGTAAGCGAGATAAACCTTCAGCCTAAATTTGATCAGCTTAAAGAAGAGTGTACCAAGATCAAATTATCGGCAAATGATCTTGCAAATGTTATTGAAAAATGGACGGGTGTTCCTGCAAGTAAAATAAATACTCTCGAATACGAGAGACTCCTTGGTCTTGAAAAGAGATTAAAAAACAAGATTGTTGGACAAGACGAGGCTGTCGATTCAATAGTCAGAGCAATCAAAAGAAGTAGAGCGGGAATTTCTTTAAAGAAAAAACCGGTTTCCTTCATTTTTGCAGGTCCGACCGGTGTCGGAAAAACAGAGCTTGTAAAGACTCTTGCGTCCGATCTTTTCGACTCGCCTGAAACCATAATAAGATTCGATATGTCAGAATTTATGGAAAAGCATTCTGTATCGCGAATTATCGGAGCTCCTCCCGGATACGTTGGTTTTGATGAAGCTGGACAGCTTACAGAAAAGATAAGAAGAAAGCCTTATTCTGTTGTATTGTTTGATGAGATAGAAAAGGCTCACCCTGATGTATTGAATATTATGCTCCAAATTCTCGACGATGGCATATTGACTGATGCGCAGGGAAGAAAGATCAACTTTGAGAATACTGTAATTGTTATGACAACAAACGCAGGCTCGGATATAAATCTTAATACAGCTGGTTTTTCCTCTACGGGTGCAGATAAATCTGTAGAGAGAACAGAAAAAGCACTAGAAAGTTTCTTGAGACCTGAGTTTATAAACAGAGTTGATGAGGTAGTTGTATTTAGAAAGCTTAATGAAGATGATTTTTCTGCCATTGCTGTTATTATGTTGAATGAATTAAGAGAGATTATGGAAGAAAAGGGAATTGATTTTTGTTATACTGACAAAGCTGTTTCTTATGTTTCGTCCGAATCGTTCAGCAGCAAGTATGGCGCAAGAAATATGCGTAGATTTATCCAAAAAAATATTGAAGATGAAATTGCCAATATGATTATAGAAAAGTATGATGAGGATATTTCTTCCATAACTGTTGATTTAGATGAACAAAAAAATAAGCTCGTATTTGAGTGTAGATAAAGAGAGATAAAAAATGAACGAAAGATGGTATGACAAGACTGTTGCTCAAGTCGAAGAAAAATTGAATACAGATTCTAATACCGGTCTTTCGGTTGATGTGTTGAGAGGCAGACAAAAAGCAGGCAAGCTTAATGTTATTCATCCGATACCGCATATGTCATTTGAGGATTGCCTCAAAAGCGTTGTGTTAGAGCCGACAACCTTGTTGCTTTTTGTTATTGCGCTTATTTCTGCGTGGCTTGACCAAAGTATTGCTTCGTGGGTGATAATTTCGCTTATAGTTTTTAATATGTTTGTATCTGTATTTACATACAACAAAGCTTGTAGTGTGTTTGAGGATATGGGAAGACTTTCTCTGCCTACAAGTAAGGTTTTACGAAATGGTCGCTTATTCCTTATAAAAAGCGAACAATTGGTTCAAGGCGACGTTATTTACCTTTCTGCAGGAGACATAGTTCCCGCGGATGCGCGGCTTATAGAAGTTGATGGTTTTCAGGTTTTGGAGGTTGCTTTGACCGGAGAGATAAAGCCTACAGAAAAGGACCCTGAATTTCTAAGATATAACCATGATGTTCCTCCTGCACAACAGGCAAATATGGTTTTCGCATCATCTATCGTAATTAAAGGCACAGCGAAGGCTATATGTTGTTGCACGGGAGAGGATGCCCTTGTTTGTAAATTGCAAAAAAATAAACCTATATCATCGCATAAGGATGTAAACCTTATTTCTTTTGTGAAAAAGTATAGTAATGTATGGTCATTGATTTCACTTGCATCGATTTTTTTGCTTGTTGCGCTTGAACTTGTTTTTGCATCTCAGGGGCGCGGATTGTTCGATGTTTTTCTGGGGGCTATGGCTTTAGCGGCAGTCGCCTTAGGGGAATTCCATGTGATTTCATCGTATGTTATTATAGGTAACGGACTCTTTCTTGCAGTAAAGCAGAATAAAGATGTTAATTCGGGAGCTTTGATTAAGAATGTATCCAAAATCGAACAGTTAAAAGATGTAACCTGTCTTCTTGTTCATAAGGATGGCGTTTTTTCTATCAGGGAGTCTAAAGCTGAAAAGGTGTATGTAAACAATTCACTTTATACCGATGGGGAAGTGCATTTTGAAGAAAATTCGAGAAGATTACTTCGCTTTGCACTTATTTCAACAGGTCTTTACGGCGTAAAAAAACTTATAAAAAATAACCTCAGCAACAATAATATCTATACTGCAGAAGAAGATGCTATTATATCTATATCTCAAAAATGTGATGTATATAATATAAAGCTTGATAAATCATATCCTATTATGGAACATATATCCGCCGGCGAATCAAGTAGATTTGAAACAACTCTTGCGAACTCAAATCAAGGGTACATTGTTGCTTGTAGAGGTAATCTTGAGTCCATAATGGCATGTTGTACAACGTACAGTGAAAACGGCAGAATTTACCCGTTTGATTCAGACGTGAAGGCGGATATAATTTCTGAGGCTGCTAAACTTAACAGAAAATCGTACAGAATAATAGCTGTTGCATCTAAGAAGACGCATTATAATAATTTGAAGCGAATTATAGCTTGTCAATCAGAAATGACATTTGAGGGATTTATTGCAATTAGAGAAAGAATGTTGCCCGGTGCTGCAAAGACTATTTCTGATTGTCGGGCTGCGGGCATGAAAATTATAATGATGTGTGATGATATAGGAGAACATAACAGAGCGCTTGCAGAATCTCTTGGAATTATCAAAAATAGAAATGAGATAGTGTCAGGCAGACAACTTGCAGCTATGAAAGAAGATATGTTCCGAACTAATATACCGGTATATACATTATATGAAGGTGTATCAGTATTCCAAAAAAGAAAATTGCTTGAGTTTTTACATGACGAAGGGGAAGTAGTTGGAGTTTTAGCCAGAGAGCTTGATGAGATAATTTTGCTGAAGGAATCCGATGTTGGATTTGTTCAGAGCACAACTTTGTCGGGTAAATTGGACAAGACGGGGCTTGATATGACATCTGCAAAAAATAATAATTCGCCTATGATCATAAAGAATGCTAAGGATAGCAAAAAAATAGGCTGCGAGGCGCTAAAGTTTATTGCAGATGTGATTATTTCTGATGCAGATAAAAAAGGAAATGGCGGTTTTAATGCTATTATAGGAGCCGTTCTTGCAAAAAAAACAATATACAGAAACCTATATAAATTTATTAAATATTTGTTAACAACACAGATTGCAAGGCTAATGTTTGTAGTGTTGTCAATATTTACCAAATCTCAGCCATTGACACCTCAGCAAATCTTGTTTTCGGGATTGGTTGTAGACTTTATTGCAATGATTGTTTTAGCGTTTGAACAGCCCAATAAACATATAATGGCATATAATGATAACTTGTCGGACATTAAAAAGATACATAAATACATACCGTATGCGTTGTTGTCAGGTTTTGTGTGGGCGTGCTCGCTGCATGTATTACCATTGATTTTAAGTGCATTTAATTTTAATTCGTACGGTTTAAATTTGAGTGTAATTTTCTCAGGATTTATTATATCTCAGGTCGCTGTATTAAATGAGATCATGCATGATGAGGGATTGTTTAAATACACAACAAGATTTAATCGCGCTCATTTAATTTTAGCATCTGTAGTTATAATGTTTTTAATTATATCAAATAATATATCTATAATAGGAAATGCGTTTGGAATAATTGAAATGAACTGGATACAAATAATTATAGCTTTTATACCGTCTGTGATTATGATCATTAACTACGAATTACAAAGATTTATACTTAATGATAAGCAATGGATATCTAAAGATTAAGTAAATAAAGGTGATATATATTTATAATATATCACCTTTATTTATCAAATACTATTCCCTTAATTATATAAAATTTTTATTTTGTATAATCGTGTATAGAATTACATGCTAATAAAAAGCTATTCTCTATTGTATTAGTAAAACTAAATTATCATTATTTTTACATAAAGTATTGTAATTTGTGTTTTCATATGATATAATGTTCAAGTCTTTGGGGGCATAGCTCAGCTGGTTAGAGTGTATGCTTGACATGCATAAGGTCATTGGTTCGATTCCAATTGTCCCCACCAAAAAAACTCTCACATAATGTGAGAGTTTTTTGTTTGTTGTATTATTTAATTTTTCTACATTCGAGGTAGTATCTCTTATCCCTTGCGTGTCCCATTGAAAATGTTTTTCTGGGAAGCGCTCCGGTAGCTTTTACAGAACTAAATAAAGTATCCTTAGATATACCATCATAAATAAAGCCTATTGTGTTCTCTTGCTGCGTAATCTTTTTCACGTCATCGATTCCGTGTATATAATCCACTTTTGCATCAGGATTGTTTTTTAAATACAAATCAATAAACTCCTGAAGAACTCCAACTGTCAGCTTGTTATCTGGAATATTTATCTTTATACTTCCCTCTTTTTCACCAAAAGTATAAATTATTTCTTTGTTTGCGTTTTCATGCGAGAAATATTCATTCATTTTATTTAATACATCTTCCGGTGATACTGAAAACAAAACTCTGTATATAGGCTCAAAATCTAACGCATCACTGTGGATATTACCAACTTCTGCCAACGCGTATCTTGAGGGCTTGTTAGAGGCATCAGGATCAGTCTTTTTTAATAATTCGTAGCATGATTTTGCAGTAGCAAGTGAATGGTTTCCGTCACCTACAGCAAAAAGCAAAGGTTCTTCATCATCTGAGCAAAGCGTTTCGAGTTTATTTATTATTTCGGCAGAAGATTCTTCATCAATAAGATAACCGGTTATATGTCCGCCGCCCATCATTAAATCGAAATCATAAAGTTTTCTCATATTATTTTTCTTTTCTGCCAGTGGTTCGATGACTGTTTTGTTTACATCGTCAATAAGCAACATAATATGAGGTAATTCGAGAGGTGCATCTTTTCTTATAGCAACACGTGGAGGGATTCGTTCGAGAACAGTTCCCTCGGTTGCTCTGATCATCTTCTTCGAGTCCTTGGTGTATTCGTATTCCTCGAGGTCTACTGCTCCGATAACACCTGCTCTGGTTCTTCCGTCGGGTTGTATTCGTTCGATATATATTAAAGCGTCTTTGTATTCACAGAATACATCCGAGTTTAAATATTCGAGCATATTATTGTTGATTTTTTCAATTCTTTCACTTACATCTCCGTCTTCGAGATAGATTTCAGGAAGAGTGATGTGCAACGTAGAATATGATACTCCAACGTTTTTTTGGGTATCTGCCCAATACTCTTTATCACTTGTGAACTGGTCGCAAGCTATTACTGACCATTTTTCAAAATTATCTTTAGGTAACAAAATATTAGTTTTTTTAAATGGTATTGTTTTTTTCATGATTATGCCTCCGCGGTGGTGTATCTCTTGGCTTGGGTTGAGAAAAGCTTGTAATAATGACCCTTTGAAGCCATAAGATCGTTATGTGTTCCCTCCTCAACAATCTCTCCATCAAGTAAAACTATAATTTTAGATGCTGTAGTTGCGCTTGAGAGTCTGTGAGATACGAACAAAGTAAGCTTATCTTTTCTTAATTCATCAAATTGATTAAATATCTCTTGTTCTGCGATTGCATCAAGAGAAGCTGTGGGTTCGTCCAATATGAGTATATCCGATTCAGAATAAAAAGCTCTTGCAATGGATAATTTCTGCCACTGGCCTATAGATAACTCTATTCCTTTTTCTTCGAAATAACGCATTAAATGAGTGTCGAATTTTTCAGGAAGCTTTTCTATATAATCAACAGAATTGCTTTGTTTTGCTGCAACACGTACTCTGTTTTCGTCGATTTCGACATGAGCATCTCCGAAAGCTATGTTTTCCTTAACTGTAACAGCGTATTTTCCAAAATCCTGGAATACAATTCCGAATAGATTATAAAGTTCAGTAACTTCATATTCTCTTAAATCATAACCGTCTAAATATATTTCCCCTTCTGTAGGATCGTATAATCTGGTTAGTAATTTTATAAGAGTTGTCTTCCCTGCTCCGTTTAAGCCTACAAGCACGGCTGTGTCGTTGTTATTAAGTGTGAAGTTAATGTTTTTCAATACATATCTTTCAGTTCCGGGGTATTTGAATGATACGTTTCTGAATTCAATGGTGTGTCCAACAGCTCTATTGGGAATTCTGGGTTCGTTTGCAATAGATACGATTTGTCTTTTATCCTTCATAAATACAATCATATTTTCGATAAACAGTGTTCCTTCAAAAATAGTTGCTGTAGATATGATAATTGAGCTTACACCTGATGATATCGAGTTGAGTGCTCCGGTGTATAGAGAATAATCGCCTATTTGGAGTTCGCCCCTAGCAACCTTATATGCAACGTATAAGAACAAAAGGCAATTTACAAGTGTTATGATAAATGATACTGTGATATTCCAAATATTTTCTCTGACTATAAGCTTTTTTAAGCCGGAAAAGTATTTTTTGAATACTTCTTTATATCTAGAAATAAACAAATCAGCCAATCCAAACAATCTGATCTCCTTTACAAGATCCTTGTTTGTCAAAAGACTTGAATAATAATCCATTTGTCTTCTTTCTTTCGATTTGCGTCTCATATAATTTACGTTTTTTTGTCTAAACGTAAAGTTGATTATAGCGGTAGGAAGACCAAGTATTATGATTATAATCGGTACTAACGCACTTATATTGCAAAGTATTACAACAAAGCCTATAACCGTAATTAAGTTACTGATTGTATTAAGGGTAGAATTTAAGATTTGTATCGGACGCATGCCTGCTTCCCTGTTTGCGTTTTCGAGTTTTTCATAAAACTCGGGAACGTCAAAACGACCGATATCTACTTCCTTGGCTTTGTTAAGAATTTTTACTTTTATGTGGTTTGTAACAAGCTCTCCGGAAACTCTTGTTACCATAGACTGCAGATAACTTACTATTTTGTTTACGAACAAGTACACAAAGTATAATATAAGCCAGAAAACTATGGTGTCAAGACCGGTTTGTTTTATATAAGCAACAGCTAAACTATTAAGTATTTGTGCGGAAATATAGGCGCTTATTATAGGGAACAAACCTGTAAGGATCGCGAAGAATATAAGTGTAAAAAATATACCCTTCTTTGTTTCCCAAACAAGAGTGAATATATAAAATAATCTCTTAAAAAAACCAAACAAAATCTCTTTTAGATATTTCGGAACATCTTGAATTCTTTTAGGTTTTTGTGGTTTAAGAGAGTCATTATTATGTCGCAATGGGGGTGGCATTCCTCCTGGTCCCATATTTTCACAACCTTTCGATATAAATCAAAATATGCCGACAAAGAAATCGATTGTTTTCGATACCATTGTCGGCATAACTGTTTTTGGCCGGATAATTTTATTATTAGTCTTCTACTTCAATTACCTGTTTGCCATCATATGTTCCGCATGCTGCGCACACTCTGTGTGTAAGAACATATTCACCGCACTTAGGGCACTTTGCCATTTCGGGAGCGTTGAGCTTCCAAGTGCTTGAGCGTCTCTTATCGCGTCTTGCCTTTGATACTTTTCTCTTTGGTACTGCCATGGATTTTGCACCTCCTCATTGACTGTTCATCTATGATGAAATATGTGTTATATTTTTAACCTTTTTTATTATCTTCAAGAAGCTTTCTTAAAACATCAAATCTCGGATCGGGTTCGGATGTATCACAGTTACATTCGGCATTGTTTAAGTCAATGCCACATTTGGGACACAATCCTTTGCAATCCTCTTTGCACAAGTGTTTTAACGGAAGTTCGAGTAATATCTGTTCTGTAAGAGTTTCATCAGCATCGATAAAACCATCTTTCGAAATAATAAAATCGTCGTTTTCCTCATTTTGTAAGCTTTCTTCGTCGGTTATAACGGTTTTATTGAGTGTAATTTTTCTTGTTTCGGATAATTCCTTCAAACACCTTGCACAGAAAGTGCCGTAATTCACATTAGCTTCAAGCTCTAACGTGATATACCCTGCCATATCCTTAACAAAACCGTTTACCGTGAAGCTATCGGGAAAAGTTATATCTTCCAGATCTTCTTTGATGCTTAACGCATACTCAAAGTTAAGCTGTGTTTTTTCACCTTTGAGAATAGGATTTATATCAATTATCATAAAACTATCCTCCTGTAAACATAACAACCAATATTATATACAAAAAAATCCACTTTGTCAAGATAATTCATATAAAATATTGTAAATTTATAAAGAATATTTCCTTATTTACGAATTATTTTCCATCACGCTCTCTATATATTATTATACCGAAATAATCGGAGGAAATCAATGGGAAATTTAAAAAGATTTTTGACCAACGGCTTGATATTGACATTAACTTCCCTCTTTTTGCGTTGGATAGGTGTGTATTATAACACGTACATATCAAATAAATTGGGTGCTGAGGGAATGGGAATATATGGTCTTGTGCAATCGGTATTTGCATTTGCTGTAACGTTTGCGTGTTCAGGGGTGAATCTTGGAGCAACAAGGCTTGTCTCTGAAGCACTCGCAAGAAACGATTATTTAAAAGTAAAAAAGGCGATAAAGTCATGTGTTTACTACTCTCTTTTGTTTTCTGTTACCGCTTTTTTAGTAGTATTTTTTAGCGCAGATTATATAGGGGGGAAAATATTAGGCGATATACGCACAATTAAATCTATAAGAATACTTGCGTTTTCTCTTCCGTTTATCTCTATTTCGTCTGTATTAAATGGGTATTTCTCGGCAGTCAGAAGAGTGTATAAAAGTGCATCGGTTATGGTATTTGAACAGCTTATACAAATAGCTGTAACTGTAAATATATTATCAATTTTTACTTTAAAAAACATTGAATATGCTTGTATATCTGTGGCTATTGGAATTGTATCGGCAGAATTCTTTTCCTTTACTTATAATTTGATATTATGGTGTTTCGATTACAGAAAATATAAGATTGTAAATAAGACCTATACAGGTGATATAAAAAAACAACTGATAAAAATATCCCTTCCGCTTGCTCTAAGCGCGTACGTAAGATCAGGACTCGTTACGTTAGAGCATCTGCTTATACCATACGGATTAAGGAAGAACGGTGCATCATACGTTGAATCCCTATCAACTTATGGTTTGATTCAAGGAATGGTGTTTCCTATAATAATGTTTTCGTCATGTATTATATATTCCTTTTCCGGACTTCTTGTTCCGGAGCTTGCTACGTTTAACGAAAGAGGTGATAAGAATAAAATCAACAAAGCAGTCTCAAGTGTTATCGAATATAGCTTAATATATTCTGTTGCTATAGCGGGAATTTTGATATGTTATTCGTACGAATTAAGCGTTGTGTTCTATAACTCATCAGAAGCGTATGAATATATACGTCTTTTTGCGCCTTTGGTCACTGTAATGTATCTTGATGGAGCGATAGATGGATTGCTGAAAGGGCTTAACGAACAGATACACTCAATGAAAATAAACATTATGGATGCTGCATTGAGTGTGCTTTTAGTTTATTTTTTAGTTCCTCATTTTGGTGTGAATGGATACGTTGTTGCTATATTTGCGTGTGAAATATTTAATTGCGGAATGTCATTACTAAGATTGATCAATATAACTCAACCGGAAATATCACTAAAAAAAGCAATTCTAAAACCTATAGCGTGTATAGTTGTATCTACAACCACAATCACAATTCTGTTTCATTATCTAAGTTTAACTCATATAACATCAACATTAAATCTAATCACAAGAATAGCTTTAACGTTAGCAGTATACATATTGTTGATTATGTTATTAAAAAAACGAGATATAAATGTAATAAAAAAACCATCCTCTGTTTAGTAGAGGATGGTTTAGTTTTATAGCTTCTTGTTATGCAATGTAAGACTTAAGATCTGCGGGAACTTCTTCAACGGGGATAGAAGATGTCATTACAAGTTCGATATTGTGTTCAGCGCACAATTTATCAGCAGCCTGAACAAACTTAATGAATTCCTGCATATTGTTTTCACAAATCTTAAGAGCAGAATCGATGAACACGTTTGCTACGTCATAGTTGCTTGCATATGTACCTGCAACAAGTCCGTAAAGCATATGTGCATCGTTAATTCCGTATTCTTCTGTATTTACAAGTCTCGCTTTATTCTTGATTTCATGGGTAAGCTTTGATCCCTTTTCGATTACAACAACACAACCGTTTGTGGTATCAAGCGCTGTGTTTGCCATGTTAATAAGAGTCTTTGTTTTACCTGTACCTTTTACACCAACAATAAGTTTCAACATATTAACTCCGTTTTCCCGGCGGCGTTTTTAATTTTTTTGGAAAACACTATGTAATGCCACCGAATTATCATAATGTTATGTTCCATATTTGAGATATATTTTATTGTATTTATTATACAACAAAATCTCAATTATTTCAAGTAGGTATGCAAATTTTTTAGTTAATTCTTGATTTTAACTCTTCGCGTCTCTTATCGTGCTCAGCGCCGGGCTTACCGAGAAGTGCGTACATATTATTTTTGTAGCCTTCTACACCGGGCTGATCGAAGGGGTTAACCTCGAGCATGTATCCGGAAATACCACACGCCTTTTCGAAGAAGTATACGAGATAACCAAAGTTGTATTCGTCTCTCTTGTCTATTTCAAGTACGATATTCGGAACACCACCGTCGTTATGTGCCAATGCTGTAGCAACGAAAGCTGTATGATTTACGTAATCCATTGTCTTGTTGCTTATAAAGTTAAGCTCGTCAAGGTTTCTGGGATCATCGGGGATCACAACAGTGTGTTTAGATTCCTTAAGATCAACTATTGTACCGAACAATGTACGTTCGCCTTCCTGGATGATCTGTCCGAGTGAGTGAAGGTCAGTTGAGAATGTAACTGATGTCGGGAAAATACCCTTGTTATCCTTGCCTTCGCTTTCGCCGTAAAGCTGCTTCCACCATTCAGTAGTAAGCTGAAGCGCACTTTCGTATGTTTCGAATACTTCTATTTTCTTGCCCTTGCGGTAAAGAATGTTTCTGATAGCTGCATATTTGTAGCAATCATTCTTGTTGATGTCAGCATCGCAGAAATCTTTTCTTGCATCTGCAGCGCCTTGCATCATAGCTGAAATATCAGCGCCGCAAACCGCGATAGGAAGAAGACCAACTGCTGTAAGAACAGAGTATCTGCCGCCGATATCGTCCGGAACAACGAATGTTTCATAACCCTTTTCGTCAGAAAGCTCTTTAAGTTTTCCTCTTGCTTTGTCGGTTGTAACAAAAATTCTTTCTTTAGCTTCTTCTTCACCGTATTTTTCTTCAAGAAGTTTTCTGAAAATTCTAAAGGCGATTGCGGGTTCTGTTGTCTTACCTGATTTTGAAATAACGTTTATGCAAATATCCTTGCCTTCGCATATCTGAAGCAATTCAGCCATAGCTGATGAGCTGATGCTGTTACCTGCAAAATAAATATCGGGAGTATCTTTGGGGAGTGAGTTGTAAAGAGGACTCTTTACAAATTCAATAGCAGCTCTTGCGCCTAAGTATGAACCGCCAATACCGATTACAACGAATATATCACAAGATTTCTTGATTTTTTCTGCAGCTGCAACGATTCTGTCAAATTCTTCCTTGTCGTAATTTACGGGCAAATCAAGCCAACCTAAAAAGTCATTTCCGGCACCTTTTCCGTTCATAAGTATGTCGTCAGCCTTTGTAACTTCGGGTTGGATTGAGCTAAGTTCTTCATTTGAAACAAAGCCATTTAAGTATTTGTCATTAAGTCTTAACATTAAAATATCCTCCAAATATATTACTACTTGGATATATAATACTATTATTTTAGACATTTTTCAATAGATTTTTCAAAATAATTAAATGTGAAATATATTTTTTATTATTCTTCCTACCACATTCATATAAGATAATCTCTCTACACTCTCTCCGGCTGTTATATCTACCCTTCCGACTTCGTTGCCGTTTAATGTATAAATAACCTCTCCGAGTTTTTCTCCCGCCTTAACAGGAGCCGATACATTGTTGTTTAAAACAAAATTTTCATTTATGTTTTTGTTTTCCCCTTTGCCAACAAGAATGGTTGACCCTTGATAATATGTATCTATTTCGTTTTTTTCTCCTCTAAGAACTCTTATCCTTCCTGCGCTTCCGCCGTTGTAATTTGCTAAGGAATAATTAGCAAAACCATAGTCAAGTAATTTTTTTGCGCAGTCATTTCTGATATCACGGGTAGGAGAGCCCATAATAACGGCTATGAGCTGCATTCCGTCTCTTTTTGCTGTTGCTGAGATGCAGAACTTAGCCTTAGATGTTGATCCTGTTTTTAGTCCGTTTGCGCCCTTATAGAATCTTATAAGCCTATTGGTGTTTGTTAATCCGAATTCTCCGTTTCGTATCGTGTCCATCCATATATTCGTATAATTAAGTATTGTCTCGTGCTTTAGCAGTTCTCTTGACATAATTGCAATATCTTTTGCACTTGTTACGTGGTTTACCGTATTATCATCGAGTCCTGTCGGATTTTCGAAGTTTGTATTTTCCATACCCAACTCTTTTGCTTTTTGGTTCATTTTTTCAACGAATCCTTCAACGCTTCCGCCTATATTTTCAGCAAACACAACGGCCGCATCATTTGCCGATGCTATTACAACAGATTTTAAAAGATCTTCGACCGACATTGATTCATTGGGCTCGATAAACACCTGAGAACCACCCATCGATGCTGCATATTCGCTTGCTTGAATAGTATCCGTCAGGTTCAAATTTCCGCTGTCAATAGCTTCCATTACCAATAATAATGTCATTATTTTTGTTACAGATGCAGGTGGTAAAGCGGCATCCGGATTTTGCTCATAGAGTATCCTTCCTGTTGAAGCTTCCATCAATACAGCACTCTGGCAATCGAGATTTAAGTTTGCTTTTTGTTCTTCTGCTCGAGCTGATATAAACGATAATGGCAAAAGCGCTACCGTCAATATAAACAGAGTTAAAATTTTTAAAGATTTTTTCGTAATTATCCCTCCGATTTCTATGTATTTATTAAAAAGTATGCTTATCCGAAAAGAAAAAGTCCATAAAAATGGACTTTATTTTTCAATTAGACGTTAATTCGTCAAGCGTTCCGAAACGATATCCCTCTTTTTTCCACTCAGTAATCAATCTATCCAAAATATTTGCATTGGTTGCTGATGTCGGGTGAAGCAAAATTATCATACCGTTGTGTGTGTTTTCTAGTATTTTATTTATCGCCCATTCTTCGTTAGGTTGCTTATTGTTATCCCAATCTGCGTAGGCAAAGCTCCAGAATATTGTTTTATAGCCTAATTGGTTTGCAAAATCAAGATTCAGTTCATTAAATTTCCCTTCAGGAGGTCTGTAATATTTTGGCATTTCCTCTCCTATATATTCTTTGTAAATATAATTCAGTTTATCTAATTCTGAACTGAAATCCTCGATATTTTTTATTTTTGTCATATCTCTGTGTTTTGCGGTATGGTTACAAACAAGATGTCCTTCTTTGTTCATTCGTTTAACTAATTCTGTGTTTTTAATAATCAGATTGTCAAGAATAAAAAAAGCACCCTTTACATCGTGTGATTTCATTACGTCTAATATTTTTTCAATATTTCCATTCTCATAACCCGCATCAAACGTAAGATATATAACCTTATCGTCCTCAGTTGCGTTTTTATCTAAATAATAAGCATTGTATTTTGATACGTAATTGTACCTTGATTCAATTTCGGGTTGCTTGTGATCCTTCTGTCTTATTATACTCCAATTTTCAGCACTTACGAATAGTGTTAACATAATTGAGAATAATAAAAAGATAGAAGCAAAAACGATTTTTTTACTTTTCATAATTTCATTTCCCTTTCAAATATCTACTAATATTCTTGTCAATACCATAAAATAAATTCTGCTAAAATTATACCTATATATGAAAAATAAATACATATACAAGACTGATAAGAGAGAAATTACACAAAAACATGTTAACTTCTATTGATTTTTTTGGGGATTATGTTATAATTATCATATGTGTAAAAAAATATACTTTTTGAAAAGGGGATAAAATATGGATATCAAAGAACTTGCATTACAGAAACATGAAGAATGGGGCGGCAAAATCGAAATAAAGCCGAGAACTACAGCTAATTCAAAGGAAGCACTTTCTTTAGCTTATACTCCCGGAGTAGCTGAACCTTGTTTGGCTATACAAAAAGATGTAAATTTGTCGTATAAATACACACGTCGTTGGAACACCGTTGCAGTGGTTACTGATGGTACTGCTGTACTTGGTCTCGGAGATATCGGACCTGAAGCCGGTATGCCTGTTATGGAAGGTAAAGCTCTTCTCTTCAAGGAATTTGGTGACGTTGATGCAATACCGCTTTGCGTACGTTCCAAGGATGTAGACGAAATTGTAAAAACCATTGAGCTTCTCGCTGGAAGCTTTGGAGGAGTAAATCTTGAAGATATTTCTGCACCCAGATGCTTCGAAATAGAACGTAGATTAAAAAAATCATGCGATATTCCGATTTTCCACGATGACCAGCACGGTACAGCTGTTGTAACATTGGCGGCATTGATAAATGCGCTTAAACTTACAGGCAAGAAGATTGATGAAATAAGAGTTGTTACAAGTGGTGCGGGTGCTGCAGGTATTGCTATAATCCGTCTTTTGATCTCTATGGGTCTTAAAGATGTTGTTATGTGTGATAGAGCCGGTGCAATTTACAAAGGAAGAGATGGTCTTAACGCCGAAAAACAGGAAATTGCGGAAATTACAAACCAGAACATGAGAAAAGGAAGTCTTGCAGAGGTTCTTGTTGGAGCAGACGTTTTTATTGGGGTATCAGCGCCTAATTGCGTATCTCCCGAAATGGTTAAATCAATGGCTGAGGATGCTATTCTCTTCCCTATGGCAAACCCTGTTCCCGAAATTCTTCCTGATGTTGCAAAAGCGGCCGGCGCTGCTGTATTAGGTACCGGTAGATCCGACTTCCCCAACCAGATAAACAATGTACTTGCATTCCCGGGTATATTCAGAGGTGCACTCGATGTACGTGCATCAGATATCAATGATGAAATGAAGATAGCTGCTGCTGAAGCTATCGCTTCTCTTGTATCAGACGAAGAGCTTAATGCTGATTATATTATTCCTACACCTTTCGATCCCAGAGTTAAAGATGCTGTTGCTAAGGCTGTTGCTGATGCCGCAAGAGCTACAGGTGTTGCAAGAATATAAATTGATGTTGTATTGACAACAACTTATTATGAATGTATAATAAGCTTATATTGAATTAAAGCACTTATGCATTAGGAGAATTTACAATGAAGAAGAATACTCAGCTCAGAGAAAAGGTAGAGTTTAAGACTATAAAGGAACTCATCGAAAAAACTTGTGAAAAATACAAGGATGACTACGTACACGTTTTTAAAAACTCTCCTCGCGATAAAGAATTAACTAAAATCAAATATGAACAGCTTATCGAGGATGTTAGAGGTCTTGCAACTGAGTTTATAGCAAGAGGTTTTAAGGATAAACATATCTCTTTGATTGGTAAATTATCATACCCTTGGGTTTGTGTTTATTGGGCAACACTTTCTATCGGTTCGGTTTTGGTTCCTCTCGATCCCGAATGGACGGCAGAAGATCTTTCCGATACAATAACAAAAGCTGACGCTTGTGCTGTTTGTATTGGTAAGGATATAAACGATAAAGTTGCTGTTATCACAGAAAAGACCGGAATAAACGATATTATAACACTTGAAGGTGACGAAGAAGATACTATTCGAGCTCTTATCGAGTCAGGTAAGAAACGTATCGAAGAGGGAGATAACTCATATTTCGAAACCGAACCTGATCCTGACAAATTGAGCTTACTTGTATTCACTTCAGGTACAACAGGAAAAGGAAAAGGAGTAATGCTTTCACAGACAGCGGTTCTTTCTGACCTTGCTGATGTTATTCCTTACATGGATTTCTCCAAAAAAACAATAGCGCTCCTTCCTCCCCATCACACATATGGTTCAAGTGTTGCGATTCTTGGACAGACCTCTATTGGTTGCGAGATTTATATTTCTGCCGGTATAAAGTATATTCAAAAAGAGCTTAAGGAACAAAAGCCCGGTCATATCGTTCTTGTTCCTTTGTATCTTGAAACATTCTACAGAAAAATAAATGCAAACATTAAAGAACAAGGTAAAGACAAGCTTGTTGCAAAGATGATAAAAACAAGCAATGCGCTCCGCAAGGTTGGTATCGACGTAAGAAGAAAGCTCTTTAAGAGCATTTTGGATGTTTTCGGCGGAGAAACAACAATGTTGATCTCCGGTGGCGCTCCTATTACTCAAGATATTATGAATTTCTTTGATTCTATCGGTATTTCTGTTCTTAATGGATATGGAATCACAGAATGTGCTCCTATTATCGCAGTTAACCATAGTAAGTGGACGGTTCCCGGAAGCGTAGGATTCCCTCTTAATATTGATGATATCAAGATAAACGAACCTAACGAAGACGGCGAAGGTGAAATTTGTGTTAAAGGTCCTAACGTAATGCTTGGTTACTATAAGGATGAAGAAACCACAAAAGAAGCGTTTACAGAGGATGGATACTTCAGAACAGGTGACTATGGTAAGTTCAATGAAGACGGTGCATTGTTTATTACCGGAAGACTTAAGAACTTAATCATTCTTTCTAACGGAAAGAACGTATACCCTGAGGAAATAGAAACAGAATTGGCTTCCGTTCCCGGTGTTCTTGATATTATTGTGTACGAAGGACAGAGTAAGCGCGGTGTTGAAAACAACAAGATCGTTGCTGAAATATTCCCCGATAAAGAGTATATCGAAAAGAATAATATAGAAGATGTTCAGGCGTATTTGCAGGAATTTGCAGAGGGAAATATGTGGCAGGGTGACTGTATTCAGCTTGCATTAGACCCGGCAAATGACGGATATATATCGCCTAACGGTTACGGAACAGATGACTATGAGCTTG
>SVRB01000114.1 GCA_015065045.1 Oscillospiraceae bacterium
GTAAAGCAGTTACAAAGATCGAGTACGGGGTATCCAACCTTTGCAGCTGCTGCAACACCGTCTTCGATCTTTGTAACTGCTTTACCCTCGGGCTGAGGAATGTTAAGCTCCTTAAGAAGCTTTTCAAACGCATCTCTGTTCTCTGCCTTGTCGATAGCGGCACAGTCTGTACCGATTATCTTAACTCCGAGATCGTGGAGAGGCTGAGCGAGGTTGATTGCGGTCTGACCGCCGAGTGATGCTATAACACCCTCGGGCTTTTCAAACTCGATAATGTTCATAACATCTTCGGGAGTAAGGGGCTCGAAGTAGAGCTTGTCAGCCGTTGTATAGTCTGTTGAAACGGTTTCGGGGTTATTGTTTATGATAATAGCCTCATAACCGGAATTCTTAATTGTTGTTACTGCGTGAACAGTTGAGTAGTCAAATTCTACGCCCTGACCGATTCTGATAGGTCCTGCGCCAAGCACAACGATCTTCTTTCTGTCAGTGAGGATAGAAGCATTTTCGCCGCTGTATGATGAGTAGAAGTAAGGAATATATGCGCCTGTGTGGCATGTATCTACCATTCTGAATACGGGGAAGAGGTTGTGTTCTTTTCTGAACTTAAATACTTCAAGCTCTGTGCATTCCCACATTCTTGCAACGTACTTGTCGCTAAAGCCCATCTTCTTAGCTGCCTTAAGTGTTTCAAGGTCAAATGCGTTAGCTTTAAGTGTGCCTTCCATATCAACTATGTTCTTGATAGCCTGAAGGAAGAATGCTGTAATCTTTGTAATTTCGTGAATTTCCTCAACTGTAGCGCCGCGGTAAATAAGCTCTGCGATAGCAAAAATATTGTCATCACGGAATTCACTGATATACTCACGAAGCTCAGCATCGGACATATTGTCAAACTTGTGGTGATAGATATGATTTACGCCGATTTCGAGAGAACGTACGCCCTTAAGCAAGCATTCTTCAAGGTTTGAACCAATACCCATTACTTCGCCTGTTGCCTTCATCTGTGTTCCAAGCTGGTTGGAAGCGTTAGCAAACTTATCGAACGGGAATCTGGGAAGCTTTGCTATAACGTAGTCAAGCTGGGGCTCGAACAAAGCGTTTGTATTTGCAATCTTAATTTCGTCGAGGTTCATACCGACAGCGATCTTTGCAGTAACGCGTGCGATCGGGTAACCCGAAGCCTTAGAAGCAAGCGCTGAGGAACGTGAAACACGGGGGTTAACCTCGATAAGATAGTAGTTGCTTGAATTGGGATCGAGAGCAAACTGAACGTTACATCCGCCCTTGATCTTGAGAGCTCTGATAAGCTTGATAGCTGAATCGTTGAGCATCTTTTTGTCGTGCTCGGAAAGAGTCATAATAGGAGCAACAACCAAAGAGTCACCTGTGTGAACGCCAACGGGGTCGATGTTTTCCATGCCGCAGATGGTAATCGCGTTATCGTTTCCGTCTCTCATTACTTCAAATTCGATTTCTTTATAGCCCTTTACGCTCTTTTCGATAAGAACCTGATTAACGGGAGAAAGCTTGAACGCATTGAGACCAACCTCAACAAGCTCTTCTTCGTTGTTTGCAAAGCCGCCACCTGTACCGCCGAGAGTAAATGCAGGACGGAGAACTACGGGATAACCGATTCTTTCAGCTGCTGCCTTAGCTTCTTCAATGCTATATGAAATTTCAGAGGGAATCGTGGGTTCGCCTATAGAACGGCAAAGCTCCTTAAACAATTCTCTGTCTTCGGCTCTTTCAATACTTTCACTGCTTGTACCGAGAAGCTCTGTGTGGCATTCCTTAAGAATACCCTTCTTCTCAAGCTGCATAGCAAGGTTAAGTCCTGTCTGTCCGCCAATTCCGGGGATTATAGCGTCGGGACGCTCGTATCTCAATATACGTGCAACGTATTCAAGCGTCAAAGGCTCCATATATACCTTATCAGCTATTGTTGTATCTGTCATAATTGTAGCAGGGTTGGAGTTTACAAGTACAACCTCGTATCCCTCTTCCTTAAGCGCTAAGCAAGCCTGTGTGCCCGCATAGTCAAACTCTGCTGCCTGGCCGATTATAATAGGTCCTGAGCCTATAATCATAATCTTCTTTAAATCAGTTCTCTTTGCCATCTTTCTATACCCCCATTATTTCTTTTCGATTATATTCATTCCGTTATCGTATGCAATTTCACCATTACATACCGTAAGCATACATTCTCCGAAAACTTCCCAATCCTTAAAGGGTGTCGCTCTGCCCATAGATTTGAAATCTTCAGGATCTATTTTGTATTTTTTATTTAAATCAAACACAGTAAGGTTAGCTTTTTCGCCATCCGCTATGTCTTTTTTGATTCCGAATCTCTCCGACGGATTTTTATACATAACCTCGATAAGCTTTTCAAGGCTGATTATTCCCGTCTTTACAAGATAAGTGTACATTGTCGCAAACGAGGTCTCTATTCCGACTACACCCATATTGCTCTTTTCAAGTCCCCTAGACTTTTCTTCCGCCGAGTGGGGCGCGTGGTCGGTTGCGATCATATCGATCGTTCCGTCTATCAAGCCCTCAACGAGCGCAAGTCTGTCTTCTTCGCTTCTTATCGGAGGATTCATCTTAAATCTTCCGTCCTCTTGAAGCATCATATCGTTCATTATCAAGTAATGCGGCGCAGTTTCACAGGTAACGTCAAGCCCTGCTTTCTTTGCGCGTCTTATTACGTCAACGCTCTCTTTTGTTGAAATATGGCATACGTGATACGCGCATCCCGTTTTTTCAACAAGCTTTAAATCTCTTTCTATCTGCTTCCATTCGGACTCGGAGCATATTCCCTTGTGCCCGTGAAGCTTTGCGTACTCTCCGTCGTGGATATATCCGCCAAAAAGCAAGCTGTTGTCTTCACAGTGAGCCGATATTATTTTACCGAGCGACTTTGCTTTTCTCATAGCCGCTTCCATAACGTCGTCACTCTGTACGCCTCTGCCATCATCAGTATACCCAATCGACAGCTCAGAAATATCCTCCATATCGGATAATTCTTCTCCCATCTGACCTTTGGTTATGGTCGCGAACGGGTAGACGTTTATTACAGCATCATTTTTGATTATGTCAAGCTGTTGCTGCAAATTATCAATGCAGTCAGGCGCGGGATTAAGGTTAGGCATTGTACATACGTCTGTAAATCCACCCCTTGCTGCCGCAAGCGAGCCTGTTTTGATTGTTTCTTTATAAGAAAAACCCGGTTCACGAAAATGCACATGCACATCAGTGAAACCGGGAAAAATATAATACATAGAACAATCAATGACTGAAAAACCGTCGAGTTCGGTGTAGTTATCCAAACAACTAACGGTGCCGTCTGCTATACAAACAGTCTGCTTATGAAATTTACCTGATTTATATACGTTTCCGTCTTTCAAAATCAATTTCATGTTTGTGTCCTCTTCAAAAAATCAACCTTGCATGGCAAGGTTGAAACAGTGTTTTTGTATTGTAACAAAGTTATTGAAACCCTGCTGATACGTTTCGCGTTCATATCTAATCAATTATAACACACATATATAAATTAGTCAAGACAAATAAAGCATTTTTTGACAAAAAGAAACATTAATTTTTTCATATATCTTCTTTGAAAAAGCATAGACGAACTCATAAGACTTTAACCGATTATAAATCTTTTATATATCTCTCCCTCCGTCTTTTGCTTCGCAAAATCCACCTCCCTCGTCAGATGGAGGTAAAACGTTACTTTTCTTCGTATAACGGGCGACCAATGGTCGCCCCTACAAACACCAATATTGTCTCATAAAGCAATAAATCTTCTTCAGACGATGGGGGTACAAAGGGGGTAATCCCCCTTTGTCGTTTTAGGGGTAGGGGTATATAGGGGCGGGGGAATCGAAACCCTCACCCGCGAACCCCCAAGCTTTACTTCGTGCAGCTCAGGGAACCCCGGCACCCCTATACACCTTCTTTGGTTACTTTCTTTGTGCAAAGAAAGTAACGTAAAAAAGAAAAGATAATATTATTAAGCAAAATAATATATCTTAGAAAAAAGAAAAAAGCTAACGCTTTTTTCAAAGGGCACAGAATGTCAGGAGCTT
>SVRB01000115.1 GCA_015065045.1 Oscillospiraceae bacterium
CCCTGCTACCCCATTTACGTATGCAAGCTCGTTCTTGAATGGAGCAAGGATATGGGTGGCTTAGAGGTTATGAAGGAAAAGAACTTGAAGAAGGCTAACGTTCTTTACGATTACCTCGATTCTCAGAGCTATTATATTGCTCCCGTTGAAAAACAGAGCCGTTCTATGATGAACGTTACGTTCGTAACAGGAAATCCCGACCTCGATAAGAAGTTTGCTAAGGAAGCTGACGCAAATGGATTTAAGAACATCAAAGGACACCGTTCTGTTGGCGGTATGCGCGCTTCTATCTATAATGCTATGCCCTACGAAGGTGTTGTTGCACTCGTAGAATTTATGAAGAAGTTTGCAGAAGAAAATCCTAAGGCTTAATTGATAAGGTGATATAAATGAAAAATATTCAGTTATTAAACAAAATTGCTGCTTGCGGAACAGACCTTTTTGACAAGGAAAAGTACGCAATCGCAGAAACAGTTGAAAATCCTGATGCTATAATGGTTCGTTCTGCTGTTATGCACGAAATGGAATTCGGCTCAAACCTCAAGGCTATCGCAAGAGCAGGTGCCGGTGTAAACAATATTCCCCTCGACAGATGCGCTGAAGAAGGTATCGTTGTATTTAATACTCCCGGTGCTAACGCTAATGCAGTTAAGGAGCTTGCTGTTGCCGCTCTTATGCTCGCGTCACGTGATATCGTTGGCGGTATTGAATGGGCAAAGACTTTAAAGGGTACTGAAAACGTTGCAAAGCAGGTTGAAAAGGGTAAGTCAAAGTTTGGCGGAGTAGAGATCACAGGTAAGACTTTAGGTATAATCGGTCTCGGTGCTATCGGCGGTATGCTTGCTAATGCAGCTGAAGGCCTTGGTATGAAGGTTATCGGTTGCGACCCTTACCTCAGCGTTGAAGCTGCTTGGAATATCAGCTCGACTGTTGAAAGAGTTGCTACATTTGAAGACGTATTCAAGATGGCTGATTACATAAGCGTTCACGTTCCCGCAACTAACGAAACAAAGGGCTTCCTCAATGAAAAATCATTCGGTATAATGAAGGACGGCGTTAGAATTATTAACCTCGCAAGAGCTGACCTCGTGAATACTGATGACCTCAAGGCTGCTCTTGAATCAGGAAAGGTTGCTTCTTACGTAACAGACTTCCCCACAGAAGAAACTGTTTGCGTTGAAAAAATCGTTGCTATTCCTCACCTTGGCGCATCTACAGAACAGGCTGAGGACAACTGCGCTATTATGGCTGCAAAAGAACTTATTGATTACCTCGAAAACGGTAACATTAAGAACAGCGTAAACTATCCCAATGCATCAACTCCCAGATCTCGCGCAAACAGAGTATGCGTTCTCCACGAAAACATCGACGGTCTTGCTTCAAGGATTACTTCGCTTTACAGCGGTGATTTTATGACAAAGACTCGCGGAAAATATGCTTATACAATTATCGATACCGACTCAGTTTGTGCTGATGCAGTTAGCAACACACAGGCACTTGAGGGTGTTTATAAGGTTAATATCATATAAGATCAATACAACTAAAATGCTTCGCGTTTTTATAATGCGAAGCATTTTATATTACTGAAAGGTATTGAAAAAAGAATAGAGATATTGTATAATATACAGGTAATATACTAATTTTTAGTTTATGAGGATGTATCTTATGAAAGATCGTGTAAAGTCAATTATCTCAGAAATACTTGATGTTCCCGTCGACGAGATTGACGATAACGGCGATATTATCGAAAAATACGGCGCCGACTCTCTTGATGTGGCAGATTTAGTGTTAGAGTTTGAAGAAAAGTTTGGTTTTACCGTTCCTGACGAGGAAGCCATCGAGCTTCGAACAGTCAGCAAGATCGTAAGCTATATCCAAGACAATAAATAATTTTATTTGGAGTGATTACTATGAACAAAAAGGCAGTAATGTACGGCGGTGGAAACATCGGCAGAGGCTTTATAGCTCAGCTTTTTAACATGTCAGGTTATGAGGTAGTATTTATTGACGTTGTAGACGCTTTGGTTGAAAAGGTAAACAACGACAAGGAATATCCTGTTTATATAACAAACGGAGATTCATACGATAAATACACAGTTACAAATGTAAGAGCTGTAAACGGAAAAGACGAAAATGCAGTTGCTGAAGAAATCGCAACAGCAGACGTTATGGCTACAGCTGTTGGCGTAAACATTCTTAAGTTTATCGCTAAGCCCCTTGCAGCAGGCGTTGAAAAAAGAGCTTCCATTAACGGTAAGCCCCTTAACATAATTATTTGCGAAAACAAGATCGACGCAGATAAGTATCTTCGTTCACTTGTAAATGAGCATCTTTCAGAAGCAGGCAAGAAATATTTCGCTGAAAGCGTTGGACTTGTTGAAGCTTCGATCGGTAGAATGGTTCCTGCAACTCCCGACAACATCAAGGCTGAAAACTTCCTTGCTGTATGTGTTGAACCCTACTGTACTCTTCCCGTAGATAAAAACGGATTTGTTGGCGAAATTCCCGAAATCAAGAATATGGAACCCTTTGCTCCCTTTGAATTTTTTATCCAGCGTAAGCTCTTTATGCACAATATGAGCCATGCAGTTACAGCATACCTCGGAAACCTCTGTGGTTATGAATACATTTGGGAAGCAATCGCAGATGCAAGAATCAGATACGTTGCTCTTAGAGCACTTCTTGAATCTTCACTTGCTATGCATAAGGAACACGGCGTTGCTATTGAAGACCTTCTTGCGCACTGCTACGATCTCCTCGAACGCTTTACAAATAAGCTTTTGGGAGACACGATTGCAAGAGTTGGTAGAGATACTCAGAGAAAGCTCAACAAGGAAGACAGAATTGTTGGCGCACTTAACCTCTGCAAAAAAGAGGGTGTAGAACCTAAATACTTGTATGTAGCTGTTGCTGCAGGCTTGCACTTTGCTCCCGAAGGCGACGACTCTTCTAATGAAATAGCAAACTTCACCAAGGAAAATGGTGTTAAGGCTGCTCTCGCTAAATACTGTGAAATTACAGATGACGAAGCAGTATCCGCTATCGAAAAATATTACGAAGAACTCAAGAATGGTATTGATTGCATAAAATAAGTTATGAAAAGAACCAAGCTTATTGACCGCAAGCTTCCAAATTACACACGTGGCGAAGAAATATTCAATATGGTCTCTCATATTGTTGGCGGTGGTTTTGGAGCAATCGTGCTTGTATCGTGCCTTATATATTCAATACTGTTCAGCAACGCGTATGGAATTATAGGTTCATTGATATATGGGTCATCTATGGTGTTGCTTTACACAATGTCTAGCTTATATCATGGACTGAAAAACGAAACTGCAAAAAAAGTATTCCAGATCATCGACCACTGTACAATATTTATTCTTATAGCAGGCACGTATACGCCTATATTGCTTTGCAAAATCATACCGGCAAACGCAGTGCTTGGCTGGGGAATAATAACATTAGTATGGGGAGTATCAACAATCGGCATTGTGTTAAACGCTATTGATTTAAGAAGATACTCTATATTTTCAATGATATGCTACATAGGACTCGGATGGTGTATAATGCTTGGCGGAAAAACAGCGCTTAACGCTATCCCAAAGACTGCACTTATATATATTATAGCAGGTGGCGTAGCATACACAGTAGGTGCTGTAATATACGCAATCGCAAAGAAAATGAAGTTGAAATACATTCACTCCATATTCCACCTATTCGTTGTACTCGGAAGTATAATACAATATATAGGAATCATATTCTACATATTATAAAACAAAAACGCTCGTCTGATATAGACGAGCCTTTTTTGTATATAAATCTTTGTATTATAACTTAAAATAAGAAAAGAAAAAGAACACATCATTTGATGTGTTCTTTTTGTGTTAGCATCGACCTATTTTACCGGACCGTCGCCAGTCGAGTATCGTCGGCACAGTACAGCTTAACTACCGTGTTCGGAATGGGAACGGGTGGACCCTGTA
>SVRB01000116.1 GCA_015065045.1 Oscillospiraceae bacterium
CCTCTCTTACAAGCTGCTTTGCGTAAGTCTGGTATATCTCTCCACGCTGGCTCTGTCTGTAAGGACCGTATACGCCGAATTCTTTTTCGTCAGCCAATGCGCCCTCGTCAAAATGTATCTGGTAATAAGCAAGAGTTTCTATAATATCCTTTTCCGCACCCTTAACCTCTCTCTTGGAGTCGGTATCCTCTATACGAAGATAGAACACACCGCCGCTCTGGTGAGCAAGTCTTTCTGCTATGCGGGCAGGAAACAAGGTTCCGAAATGCATAAAGCCTGTAGGAGAAGGCGCAATTCTTGTTACCTTTGCTCCCTCGGGCAATACTCTCTGCGGAAAACGCGCTTCGATATCCTCGGGCGTTCCCTTTATATGCGGAAATAAAAGTTCTGCAAGCTTGTTGTAATCCATTGTTTTCACCTCAAAGTTCTCATATATATGTTATCTGATTTTTCTTTATTCAACGTCGTTTGTTCCCCGTGTCCGGGCAAAACAACGTAATCCTTTTCAAGTTCACTCAGTTTTTTTAGTGAGCATAATAAAGTTTCATAGCTACCGCCGTGAAGATCGCACCGTCCGACTCCTCCGCAGAACAAAGTATCACCCGAAAATATCACATCGTCCGATATATAGCAAACAGAGCCCTTCGTATGCCCCGGAGTATGAAGCACAGTCAGCTTTTCAGCCCCTATATCTATCGTATCTCCTCCACGCAACAGCCTGTCTGCCTTATCAAACCTGATACTCTTGCCCGTAAAATCGTACATACAGCTTAAATCGGGATCAGAGTACATCTCCTCGTCCTCAAAATGAACGTACAGCTTAGCTCCGCCTTTGCGAAGATCCTCCGCAGCCATTATGTGATCAAAATGCGCGTGTGTCAATAATATCTTATCTAACACAAGCCCCTTTTCATCAAGCGCTCTCTGTATCCTGTCGGCAAAAAAAGCAGGATCTATTACAGCCGCCTTTTTGTCCTCGCCGTACACTATATAACAGTTAGTGTGCAACGGCCCTAAACATAACTGTAATATATTCAAAACTATGCACACTCCCTTAAAATCAGTTTATTTTTTATTATACCATAACTATTATAACGTGTAAACAAAAACGACCTATTTACACTTCAGGAAACATTCCCTCTTCAAGAAGCCCGTCAAAATCTCTCTGTCTTAATACCTCATAAACCGCGATCGCAGCGGAATTTGAAAGATTCAGGCTTCTGAGTCCGTTTCTCATCGGAATTCTGACACATTTTTCTATATTGTTTTTTAGTAGTTCCTCAGGTAATCCCTTTGTTTCCTTGCCGAAAACAAGGAACACTCTTTTCGGATATTCAGCTGTAACGTGCGATACGGGAGCCTTGGTCGAAAAGAAAAACATATTCTCATTCTTATTCTTTTCAAAAAACTCATCGGAGTTTTCGTAATACGTTATATCAAGCTGGTGCCAATAATCAAGCCCTGCTCTTTTCAATTTAGCATTATCGATCTCAAACCCCATAGGCTTTACAAGATGCAAAGCCGCGCCCGTCGCAGCGCAGGTTCTTGCAATATTACCCGTATTCTGCGGAATTTCGGGCTCTATAAGCACAATATTTATGTCAGCCATTTTTTCACCTTTTTTATATAAACACTTAATCTTATATATTATAATACATATAATACCATTTTTCAAGCAAAATCAGAAAAAAATATCGGCAGTTGCATCAAACAAACTGCCGATATTGATTATAAAATTCATTACATCAAAGAATCATCATATCCTGCGCGAGGACCGCCTATATATTTAGCTCTCGTTCTTGCGCACACAACGTATGCTTCACCGATATATTTCTGAGTCAATCTCAAAGGCACTGCTACGTCCTTTAAGTGCATACCGATAAGCGTTGAGCCAATATCTATTCCCGCGTCAGCCTTTATATGCTCAACGGCAACAGCGTCTTTAAATGTCTTGCGAGCTGTCATAGCAAAAGCACCGCCTGCATGAAGCTGAGGAACTACGTTTACAACTTCCTCGCCATTTCTCAAAGCGCATCTTTCAACAATCAACGCTCTGTTCAAATGCTCACAGCACTGAACAGCCATATATACGCCCTTGCTTGTCAAATAATTATATATTTCGCCAAAAACAGCCTCAGCGATCTCAAGGCTTGAATCACTTCCGATTCTCGAACCGCGAATCTCACTCGAAGAGCTTCCCATAACAACGATCTGCCCTTCCTTAAGCTTTGCCGCTTCATAAAACTCAACAACTAATTTCTTAGCTTCTTCTCTTACTTTTTCGATCATTTTTCCATCCATTCCTTTCTCAAAAAACAGTAAAGTGAAGTATTATAAAAGATTCTTTCTGAGAGTTGCACCGTCAAGAGGTGAAAGATATGCGGGAGCAATATCAAATACAGTCTTGCAGCCGGTCATTCCCTCTTTATTCATTCTGTACGCAGCTCTTGCATAAGCGATAAGCACGCTTGCAGTAAATTCGGGGTTAGAATCAAGCTTAAGCGAATATTCAATAACGTGCTTTGACTTTCCGCCGTTAGTGCAGCCTGTTCTTATAACAAATCCGCCGTGAGGAATACCCGAATGGTTTGCCTTAAGCTCATCTTCTGTAATGAAATGCACTATTGTATCATAATCTGCAAAATAGTTGGGCATTTCCTTTATTTCTTTTTCAATTCTTGCCGTATCAGCGCCCTCTTTTGCAACAACAAAGCATTCACGGATATGCTTTTCTCTTGTTGTAAGCTCGGGATTTTCACCGTTTCTGACTCTTTCAAGCGCCGAATCAACGGGAATAGTATATTGCTTTGCATCCTTTACACCATCAATTCTTCTGATCGCATCCGAATGGCCCTGACTTACTCCCTTGCCCCAGAAAGTATAATCCTTACCGTTAGGCAAAACGGCATTTCCGTAAAGACGGTTAAGCGAGAACATTCCGGGATCCCAGCCAACCGAAATAACGCTTATCTTTCCGCCCTCTTTTGAAGATCTATCAACCTTTTCAAAATGCTCGGGAATCTTTGCGTGTGTATCAAAGCTGTCGACAACGTTGAAATACTTTGCATATTCGGGTGTCTGTACGGGAAGGTCTGTTGCGCTTCCGCCGCAAATAACAAGCACGTCTATTTTATCTTTATATTCAAGAATATCGTCAACGTGTACCACGGGAACGTTTTCCGTATTTATCTTAACACTTGCCACATCGCGTCTTGTAAATACAGCGACAAGCTCTATATCTTCATTATCCTTTACCGAAGCTTCAGCGCCCTTTGCAAGATTGCCGTAGCCCACAATTCCTATTCTAATACTCATATATTCTACCTTTCATTTTTTTGATATCTTAATTTTTCTGACTCTTACAGTATAATCATATTTCCTCACGTATCCGAATATGATGTAAAAAAACAGCTCGGAGGAAACAATATGAAACCTATAATCGGCATAACGCCACAATACGATAACTACCTCGGAAACAACCGTATTTCCCCATTTTACGCTAAAGCCATCGAGGAATCCGGCGGAATCCCGTTTATTCTTCCCTACACGCGAAACAAAGACCTTATCAAAGAAACTGTGTCCCGTCTTGACGGTATTCTTTTTTCGGGAGGAACTAACATTGACCCTCGCAAATACGGCGAGGAAGCAACTGAAAACTGCGGCAATATCGAATTTGAGAGAGATATATTTGAACTCGAACTATGCCGCGCTGCAACAGAAAACGATAAATCTATCTTAGGAGTATGCCGCGGATGTCAGCTTATAACCGTTGCCGCCGGCGGAACTCTCTGTCAGCATATCGAAAAACACAGCCAATCCGAAGACCGACATATCACTTCACATTCAGTATCTATTGTAAAAGATACTCCTCTACATAAAATATTGGGAGCTGAGATCACCGACGTAAACAGCTTTCATCATCAGGTAGTCAAAACAACCGGTGAATTAAAAATTGCCGCATTCGG
>SVRB01000117.1 GCA_015065045.1 Oscillospiraceae bacterium
GTAACCAAAGAAGGCACAAGGGAGGGGAGTTCCGATCCTCCCCTCCCCCTGACCCCACCCTTTCAAACGGCCGAGGGGGACACCCCCTCCGGTTTCCCCCGTGTTTGCGGAAGAATTATTGTCTTTGTAAGACAATATTGATATTGGTAGGGGACGGCGCCACGACGTCCCGTTTTTTTGATAAAAACTATTTTAGTCCTCATCTGGGAGGATATAAAAAAGTGAGCTTATCAAGCTCACTTTTTTTGTTTTATAACTCAAAGCTGTTATACTCTTCTAAGTCGAGATTTTTCCAGGACAGCTTGTTTCCGTCGAGGAGCATATACGAATGTTCGGAGTTTTCTTTCGGAATAGAAACCGAGCCGGGATTAAGAATCAAAATGCCGTTTTCGGTATAGCATTTCGGCACGTGAATGTGTCCGTAAAGCAAGGCGTCTCCCTTTTGTAAGGGCGGAAGATTATCGGGCCCGTATTTGTGTCCGTGTGTTGCGTAAATAAGGCGGTCATTGACCGTCAAGATAGCATAATCGGCGAGAACGGGAAACTCGAGAACCATCTGGTCAACCTCGGTGTCGCAGTTCCCTCTTACGCACATGATTTTATCTTTTAAATTATTAAGCATCGCGATAACCGTCTTCGGTGCATAATCCTTCGGAAGATCATTTCTCGGACCGTGATAAAGTATGTCACCGAGCAATAAGATTTTATCTGCATTTTCTTTTTCGAATGCTCCAAGTAGCTTTTCGCAATAGTAGCTTGAGCCGTGAATATCTGATGCAATAAGCCATTTCATACTGTAATTACCTCTTTGATTACTTGATGTATAAAGTATATCAAAATGTAACGTGTGTGTCAATCCGATGCCGTTAAATTGTATTGTTGGATTGACAAATACGACGTATTTTGATATAATCAGCGTTGTAACAGTAATTGTTATGACACCATAGTATATTTAATAACTAACAGGGGGATTGATTATGAAAAAAATACTTGCACTTTTATTGGTTTTGGTTATGCTTATGTCTGCATTTTCATTGGTAAGCTGTTCTAAGCCCGAAAATGACGATGATGACGATGATAAGAAGACAGAAGAAGTAAACAAAGACGAAGAAAAAGACGAAGCGGATAATGGCAAGAAAACAGAAGCTGAGCTTTTGGTTGGTAACTGGGAAGCTGATTTTGAGTTTTCTGAACTTCTTAATGAAATGTTGTCAGCTCAGTTAGGCGATATGGTAGATTATTTTGCTTTTGAGAATCTTTCGCTTAAATGGAATGCTGAATTTACCGATAAGGGTAAGATGACCATGTATATTGATGATGATTCGGCAGAAGCTATGTTTGTTGTCCTTCAGGATCAGTTTTATGAGGGAATGAAGAAGTATACGATTGATTTGTATAACTCATCACTTGGAATAGAGGTTACGTTCGAGCAGATCCTTACAGCTACAAATATGACGGAAGAAGCCTTTAAGCAGCAGATTCTCGCTTCCTTGGATAAGGATGAGCTTCTTGGAGAATTGGACGACAAGAGCGTTAGTCACTACGAAATAAAGGATGGAAAGTTCTTTATAGACGATGAAGAATACAGCTATTCTCTTTCCGGCGACAAGTTTGAAATTAAGGAATACTTGGGAGACGACGATACAGAAAAAGAGTTCAGCGAGATGGTATTCCCTCTTGAGTTCACAAGAAAAGGTTAATTATGATAAAAAGGCGTGTTGAATACACGCCTTTTTGTTTTTTGTAATTTAATAATACCTAATTCCGTAGGGCGCCCTCCCCTACCGGTAATGGAATATTATCTAATTGTAGGGGCGGACTGTGTTCGCCCGTCCGTATATTATAAAATATTGGTTAATATATATATTATATTATATATATTTTTTGTTAAAATGTTTATTGACAGAACGGTTGAAATGTTATAAAATATATAATATGGGTAATTAGTATAATTATTTGCCCATACCGATATTGACTTAAGGAGGAACTACTATGATTGAGATCATAATTGGAATCGTAGCCCTTGTAGTCGGTATTGCTGTTGGTATGGTTTTGGGTATTGCGTATCGCAAGAGAGTAACCGAAGCTAAGATCGGATTGGCTGAAGAAAGAGCCAAGAAGATCGTTGAGGAAGCTGAAAAAGAAGCCGAAACCAAGAAAAAGGAAGCACTTATTGAAGCAAAAGAAGAAATTCTCCGCTCAAGAAAAGATTTGGATAACGAAATTAAAGAAAGACGTAACGAAGTATCAAGACTTGAACGTCGCGCCGTATCCAAGGAAGAAGCTATTGAGCGTAAAATGGAATCGCTTGAAAAGAAAGACGAACAGTTAAACCGTAAAATCAAGGAAAACGAAGAACTTAAAGAGCAGCTCGAAGTTATCCGCGGTCAGCAACAGGAAAAATTGGAGCAGATTGCAGGCATAACAGCGGCTGAGGCAAAAAGAGAACTCGTTCAGAGAATTGAGGACGAGGTTAAGCACGAAGCGGCGCAGAAGATCGTTGAAATTGAATCTCAGCTTAAGGAAGAAGCTGATGATAAGGCGAGAAATATTATTTCTCTTGCAATTCAGCGTTGCGCGGCAGATCACGTTTCCGAAACAACAGTATCTGTTGTTCCGCTTCCCAACGATGATATGAAGGGAAGAATTATCGGACGTGAGGGTAGAAATATCCGTGCGATTGAAACGCTTACGGGTGTTGATTTGATTATCGACGATACTCCCGAGGCAATTACACTTTCAGGATTTGACCCGATCAGAAGAGAAGTGGCAAGAATTACTCTTGAAAAGCTTATTTCCGACGGCAGAATCCATCCCGCAAGAATCGAAGAAACAGTTGAAAAGGCTCGCAAAGAGGTTGAAAATACCATTAAGCAGGCGGGCGAAAAGGCAATATTTGAAACAGGCGTTCACGGCGTGAACAACGAGCTTGTTAAATTGCTCGGTAGACTTAAGTATCGTACAAGCTATGGACAGAACGTACTCCGTCATTCTATTGAAGTATCACACCTTTCCGGTATGATCGCTGACGAGATCGGCGCTGACAGCACTCTTGCTAAGAGAGCAGGCTTGCTCCACGATATTGGTAAGGTTCTTACTCAGGAAGTTGAAGGATCTCACGTGCAGATCGGTGTTGACCTTGCTAAGAAATACAAGGAAAACAAGGAAGTTATCCACGCTATTGAAGCTCACCACAATGACGTTGAGCCTCGCTCAGTAATAGCGATGATAGTTCAGGCTGCAGACGCAATTTCGGCTGCAAGACCCGGCGCTCGTCGTGAGGATCTTGAAAACTACATTAAGAGACTTCAGAAGCTCGAAGAAATTGCTAACAGCTTCAACGGAGTTGAAAAATCTTACGCAATTCAGGCAGGACGTGAAGTTCGAATTATGGTTAAGCCTAATGAGGTTAACGACGAACAGATGGTTCTTATCGCAAGAGACGTTGTTAAGAAGATTGAAGAAAATCTCGAATATCCCGGTCAGATCAAGATTCACGTTATCAGAGAAAATCGCGCTATTGAATACGCAAAGTAATTATGAGGCGTAAAATAGCACGAATTTACATATAATTATATAGAGCATAGAAGAAAACAATGTAACAGCGAAAAGCTGTTTGTATATATTTATATGACGTTTACGGTATCACAGTCCGCAAGACAAGAATGCGGATTGTGATATTGTTGTTTAGAGACTTAACCGCAGCTGAGCTGCAGATGATAGAAAGGTATAGTATATGAGAATATTGGCACTCGGCGATATAGTCAGCCCCTTGGCTGTTGAGGAGTTAGGGAAGAGACTGTGGAGCTACAGAAAGCAAGAAAAGATAGATTTTGTTGTGGCGAACGGTGAAAACGCAAGCCGCGGCAACGGTCTTGAGGCCGATATGGCGCGTCAGATACTTGATTACGGCGTTGACGTAATTACGG
>SVRB01000011.1 GCA_015065045.1 Oscillospiraceae bacterium
GTTGAAAAGTAAACAAGAGCCTTTGATAATATCTCCGCAGTATACTGTCGTATCGGGAAGAAACGAAACCATTTCGACAGCTCGGTTATAGATAGAACAGCTATGCTTGAATAATTCGTCCTCGGTCTGTGATTTTACAAATTTTATGCCCTCGCAAAGTCCTGCAATTCCTACTGTGTTCAGCGTGCCGCCCTCGTATCTTTCGGGAAGAATGGGGGGCATAATTTTTTCTGCGGAATTGACACCGTTGCCGCCGTAGATAAATGTGTTTAGCTTTGATATACATTTTTCGTCGGAATACTTATCCGAGAAAACAACAAATCCCGTACCCTGCGGCCCATACAGTCCCTTATGACCGGGGGCGCATAGCGCATCTATATTACATTCTTTTATATTTATCTTATGTGTGCCGACACTCTGTGCGCCATCGACAATGAATTTTATTCCGTATTTATTGCAAATTTTACCTATTTCCATGATAGGCAAGGTTATACCGCAGACGTTTGAAACGTGAGCACACACAACTATTGATGTGTTTGAGCGAATTTTTGATTTTAGAGAAAGAAGCGTTTTTTCTGTATCGTGAGGGTCAACTGTAAATATATCGTAATCGATCCCGATTTTTGAAAGCCCCGAAACCGTTCTGTATACTGAGTTGTGTTCAACGTCGCTTATCAGTATATGGGATTTTCTTTTTGAAAAGGCGTTTATTGCAATGTTTAGTGCATAGGTTGTGTTTGGGGTAAAAATGACGTTTGTCGGCAGGAAAGTGCCAAACATACTTGAAATCAATTCCCTGCAATCATATATTTTTTCGGCGGCGCGCAGAGAGAGTATATGACCGCTTCTTCCGGGGTTGCCGCAGTATTGGGTCATACAGTTGATCATTTCGCTTACTACCGTTGGCGGCTTCGGGAAGGTCGTTGCGGCATTATCGAAGTATACCAAAAAATTCACCTCACGATTTCGGAATAGGGAATACCGGCGTTGTTAAGAAAAGAAACGGCTGAGATAACGTCCTTACAGCTTATTTCAAGGCCGTATGCACAGCCTTTTTTTGTTGTGTTAGGTTGAAGCTTTACAATTCTGACCTTAAAATTATTTGAAGAAAGATATTTTTCCGCGCGTATAGCGTGGTTGATCGAGCTTATGGCGATTATACATTTTTTCATTATTTATTTTAAACCTCCTTTATTACATTTTATGAGTAAAATGAAAAAATGCTAATGCGACTCAAAGCTGATTCTTCTTGAGCTCGATCCTCGCGCCGCCATTTTTATGAAAGTTTTGATGGAGTCAAGAGGGCACTTTTTCAAAAGTGCGCCTCTTTCTTTTTTACGTTACTTTCTTGCGTGCCAAGAAAGTAACCAAAGAAGGCATACGGGGGGTGAGGGTTTCGATTCCCCCACCCCCGTAACCCCCTACCCCTAAAACGACAAAGGGGGATTACCCCCTTTGTACCCCCATCGTTAACGTGTTGTTTATTGTTTTTGCAAGGTGATAATGTCTAAAATTGTAGTGGGCGGCGTCCCCCGACGCCCCGTTATACAAATAAAAAAGAACCGTCTATTTGACGGTTCTTGATTTTACAATAAATCTTCTTTTGATAACGTAGGCATTTTCGGTTTAATGCTTGGCTGTCTTTTCAGAGGGTCATAAATATACTTACGGCACACGTAGTCCTCGCTGACTATCCCTTTGTGCTTACAAAGAACATTCTCGTCGCCTTTCAATATCGTTGCATTTTCGCAAAAAAGACATACCTTTTGATATTCATTATCTTTGCGTTTAAACATAATCATTTCCTCTGTTTTTTTACTTAATATATCCATTATACTATAAACCTATATTGTTTTTCAATATATTTCAGCATATTTTTAATATTTTGCATACAAACAGCGTCAAAAATGCGCAAAGAACACCTTGTATAAGCTTTGATGTGACAAATTTTTTACAGCTTAACGAATGTTTAGACGTAATATTTATGCTTTGCAAAATCACCGAAATTCCCGACCATCCGACAAAAAAGGCGGCAAAAAATATTGATTGCGCATTAACGGGGCAGTCCTGCAGTCTTGAGATGCCGTTAATTATTTCAAGAGTCCCGTTTATAAAAATTTGAACAGATTCAGGAAGGCACAGCTTTGTAAGTATATTTTCAACCGATGCTGAAATACACGAAAAAAAGCACACAAAAGCGCAGATATTAAGTATAGGGAAAACGGCTGCCGTGATTGCTTGAGGCACACATAAAATTGAAAACGAACGGTCTGTATTCTCTTGCTTTATGTCTATATCAGCTTCGTTTTTTCTTAACGCCAGACCGATAAGAAATGCCGAGATCACCTGAGAAAGATATATACAAAAAGCGATTTGTTTATTTAGTACACTTCCTACCAAACCCAATACAAAGGCAGGGCCGGTGTTGGAGCAAAAACAGATCAGACGTTCTGTTTCTTCTTTGGTAACGCAGCCTTTTTCGTATAGAGATACGGTGGTTTTTGTTCCGAGGGGAAACCCGAACAGACAACCGAGGATAAACGCTGTTGAGGCGATTTTTTTAATTCCTAATATTTTTGAGACAGCTTTACCGAAAATATTTCCGATGTCTTCTGCTATGTTTGAGGAAACTATAATTTCACTCAGCACCATAAACGGAAATAAGCTCGGAATGACTCTCGTATAGCATATATTCAGCGCATTTATTATGGATTCATTAGCAAGCGTAGGCGCTTTCAGCAGAAAGAAAAACAAATATGTTACAAGCATACAGAATATATAAAAAGCGGGAGCATTTTTTACTTTTGTCATTTATAATCACCTTTTTGCATAAAATGTCTTGATAAATATTATTAAAAAATATGGGGGAATATACTTGAAAAAAGGTATTTACCGAGTGTTGTCAAAAATATCAGATCAGACAGAGTTGCCATTGACCGAGCTTTGTTCTGAGTTTACTGCAAGTGTTATAGGCAGGAGAGAGATAACCTTTGACGGTGTTTTGTCTATATATAAATACGAAACGAATGAGATAATAATCGAGGTTTGCGGGGATTCGGTGGCAATAATCGGAGAAAAGCTTGAGCTAAAAAACTACTATCGGTCAACGCTGTCCATTGGCGGTAGGATAGACAAAATCGAATACGGGGTGGAAATATGCCGATAACTTTTTTGCTTAATTATTTTTTTGGAAGAGTTACATTTACGGTAAATAAAAGCGATGCCGAAAAAACGTTAAATATTCTACATAAATACGGAATTTCAGCTGAAAAAATAAAAAATGACGAGGGTGAATATTTTTCGTTTACTGTAAGACGTTCAAAACAGAACAATGTTGTATCTTTGCTTGACAAATCGGGCATAAAAGTTTATAGTATAAAGGGGAAAGGTTTGCCTTTTTTACTAAAAAAATACAATAAGCGTTATGGACTTTTGGTCGGCATAATTATTTTTTGTTCGATGCTGTGGACGTCGAAGCTTTTTGTGTGGAACGTTACTATTTCAGGCAATGAAAATATTCCTGATTCTGTTGTTGAAGAACAACTTTTAGAGGTCGGTTTTGGGGTAGGGAGCTTTATACCCAAGGTCAATTTTTATAAGCTATGTAATGAGTTTTTGATATCAACAGAGGATTTTTCTTTCGTGTCCGTAAATATGGAAGGAACGACAGCAAAGGTCGAGCTTCGCGAGAGAGAGGTTAAGCAAGAATCGGTGGAGTATGAAGCATCAAACCTCGTTGCAAAATACAGCGGTAAGATAGAAAGTATGACCGTATATTCGGGCGCTTCCGTTATTGAAAAAAACGCTGTAGTCAAAGAGGGTGATCTTCTTGTCAGCGGTTTTCTTGAGAAGAAATACGGCTTTGAGATAGTTCGGTCAACGGGAAGCGTTTACGCTTACGTTACAAGAAGGTTTGAGGTTGAAATTCCCTATACAAAAGAAGTTAAGGTGTATACGGGAAATAATAAAAAAGATATAAGCGTTTCTTTTTTCGGTAAGACTTTTAAGTTTTTTTCGGATTCTAAAGATAATATAAAAGAATACGACACTTTTAATGACAGAGAAAGGCTCGTTTTGTTTGACTTAATAAAACTTCCTTTGATTATGACCGAGAAAACGTACAAAGAATATAGATATGATTCGGTCTTACTTAACGAAGGAGAGGCTAAGGCTGAAGCGGAAAAGGAAATGACAAGAATACTTTTAGAAGAGCTGAGCGATTCTGAGGTGCTCGAGAGGAGTACAAAAGAAGAGATAGGCGAAAATTCGTATAAGCTTATCTGTGAGGTATATTGTATTACCGACATAGCGCTTGAAAAAGAAATATTGATTAAATAATATTTGTAAATATAGAGAAAAATAATAAAAAATTAAGAAGTTGAAAGGATATTTTTGATGGCTGAAAGGGTTTTGCTTACCGATACTTTTGAACAGACGTCGATAATTTTCGGTAATTTTGATATTAACGTTCAGTTAATAGAAAAGGCGTTTGGAGTAAAGATTACGAATAGAGATACAGAAAGAACTGCGGGAAATGCTGTTGTTGTTTCGGGCGAACAGGAGAACGTTGAAAAGGCGTTTGAGGCTTTATCGTATTTGAAGAAGCTGTCGGTTCTTGATGACTCGGTAAGCGAGCAAAACGTTGATTACATCATTAGCATGATAAAAGACGGAAAGCAGGATGATTTAGAGGATTTCGGAGACGATTGCATCTGTATTACGTCTAAAGGAAAGCCTATCAAAGCCAAGACTATAGGACAGAAACGCTACGTTGATGCGATAAAGAAAAATATGGTTGTAATGGGCATAGGTCCTGCGGGAACAGGTAAGACCTTCCTCGCGGTTGCTATGGCTGTAACGGCACTCAGAAACAAACAGGTGAGCAGAATAATTTTAACACGTCCCGCTGTTGAAGCAGGAGAAAAGCTTGGATATTTACCGGGTGATCTGCAGAACAAGATAGACCCGTATTTAAGACCTCTTTACGATGCGATGTATGAGCTTATGGGCGGAGAAAACTATCTTCGTAACCTTGAAAAAGGTGTTATAGAAATAGCCCCCTTGGCATATATGCGAGGAAGAACGCTTGACGATTCATTTATTATTCTTGATGAAGCTCAGAACACAACACCCGAACAAATGAAGATGTTTTTGACAAGACTTGGCTTTAACACCAAGGCTGTCGTAACGGGTGATATAACCCAGACAGACTTGCCGTTCGGCAAAAAGAGCGGTCTTGTTGAGTCAATGAAGATACTTTCGGACGTTGAGGGGATAGCAATACACCACTTCTCATCAAGAGACGTTGTAAGACATAAGCTTGTTCAGAGAATTATAAACGCTTATGAAAAGTACGAGAAAGAAAAGGCTGAGAAAGCCAACAAACCGGTTATAAAGAGAAATATTAAATAAAAGAGGAAATTATGAAAGTAACTTACTATATAGACAATCAGCAGGAAAAATGTGAATTTGTACCCGAATACGAAAGCCTTGTAAAAAGCGCTGTTGAAGGGACATTGGAATACGAAGGCTTTGATAAGGACTGCGAAATATCCGTAACCTTTACAGACAATGAAAATATAAGAGAATTAAACAGAGAATACAGAGACATAGACAGAGAGACGGACGTTTTGTCTTTCCCGATGGAAGACGACGGAGATGAGGTCGTACTCGGCGACGTTGTAATTTCTCTTGAAAAAGCAAAAGAACAGGCAGAGGAATACGGACATTCAATCGAAAGAGAAATATCTTTTTTGTGTGTTCACTCTTGCTTGCATCTTCTCGGTTATGACCACGAAACAAGCGAGGAAGACGAAAAGGTTATGTTTGCAAAGCAGGACGAAATTCTAAAAAATATAGGACAAATAAGATAAAATAGAGGTAAAAAATGCGTAGAACAGCTTTTATTGCAATAGTAGGAAGACCGAACGTAGGAAAATCAACTTTACTTAACGCGCTTATGGGCGAAAAAATTGCTATAGTATCAAAAAAACCGCAGACTACAAGAAACAGAATTACTGGCATTTTGACACAGGGAGATGATCAGTACGTATTTCTCGATACTCCCGGTATGCACAAGCCTAAGACGAAGCTTGGCGATATTATGGTCAAGAACGTCAGAAAGACGGTTGGTGAATCAGATGCGGTTATACTTGTGGTTGACGCATCATACGCTCCCGGACAGATAGAAGAAGGCTTTATTGAAAAAATAAAGAAACAGGAATTGCCTGCTATTCTTGTAATAAACAAGACAGATAAGGTTGACGCTGAAAAGGTTGGAGAGACTATAAAGGCTTATTCAGAGCTTCACGATTTTAAGTCTATAATACCGATTTCTGCAGTAAAGAATGATGGCGTTGACATTGTACTTAAAGAGGCTGAGGGCTTTATGCAGGAGGGCGAATGGTTCTTCCCCGAAAGCGCATTGACAGATCAGCCTGAAAGACAGATTGCCGCTGAAACTATAAGAGAAAAGCTTCTTCGTACTCTTGACGAGGAAATTCCTCACGGTACAGCTGTAATCGTTGATACCTTTGAAGAGGGTAAGAATATCTTGAAGATAAATGCCACCATTTATTGCGAAAAAGAAACGCATAAGGGCATAATCATAGGCAAGAGAGGGGAAACTCTCAAGAAGATCGGCACTTATGCAAGAGAAGATATGGAAGCATTTTTTGACACAAAGGTATATTTGAATATTTGGGTTAAGGTTAAAGAGAATTGGAGAGACTCGCAGCAGACGATTTCCAATTTCGGCTTTAAATTAGACTGATGGCTGAGCAGGATTTAATAAAGATAAAGGGTATCGTTACCCGTGCTGTACAGTATAAGGAAAACGATAAGATACTGAACGTTTTGACTTCGGAATTGGGACTGATATCGGTTTATTGCCATGGGGCGAAGAGCAACAAAAGCAAGCACCTTACATCAACAAGACTGTTTTGTTATTCCGAGTTTGTTCTTGCGAGAAAAAAAGACTTTTACTATATAAAAGAGGCTGACTACATAGAGGCGTTTTTTGACATTGTAAACAGTATGGACAAGCTATTTTTGGGACAGTATTTTCTCGAGGTAGTAAACGAGGTCTGCGTTGAGGGTGACAGACAGGACGGAATTTTGAGACTGCTTTTAAATTCGCTTTACGCATTATCTGCCGATATTGCAGAGCCTTTGAAGATAAAAAGCGTATTTGAGCTTCGTATCTGCTCGGAAATGGGTGTCAGCCCTAACGTTTTGGCTTGTTATACGTGCGGAGACGCTAACAGCGAGGTATATTATTTTGACGTGTTGAACGGACAGATAGTATGCAAGAAGTGTTTGCTTAACGAAAATAACCAACGGTCAGCGGGGCTTTCAAGTGAGCCTTTAGGGGCTTACCTTGCCGTAACACCGTCAATAATAAGGGCAATGCAGTACGTTATAAGCAGTAAGTTTGAAAGATTATTTTCTTTTTCTTTAACTGAAGATGCTTTCAAGGATTTTTATACTGTCTGTGAAAAGTATTTATTGAATCAAGTCGGGAAAAGCTTTATAACACTTGATATATATAACGAACAAATAAAGTAAAAAAGAGAGAAAAAATGGCATTTGAAAAAGCACTGAAAACACTTGAATATAATAAGATCCTTGAGATGCTGTCGAATTTTGCTCATACAGAGGGAGCAAAGGAGATGGCATTGTCGCTCGTTCCGACAAGCGACGTGTGGGAGATAAAGCGTGTTTTACGACAGACTACCGACGCTTTGGAATATTTGAATATAAAGGGTATGCCGTCTTTTGGCAATATATCCGATATAAGATTTGCCGTTGATAATGCAAAAAAGGGAGCGTCTCTTTCACCTGAGACGTTGCTTGCTATTGCGAACGTGTTAAGAACGGCAAGAGGGCTTAATGAATATTCAAAAGGTCAGATAAAAGAGGATAACGGGCTTATTGAACTTTTTGACGCTTTGTTTATAGAAAAGAACGTTGAAAACAGAATATACAGAGCGTTGCCGTCAGCGGATACAGTTGCCGATGACGCAAGTCCCGCATTATCTGAGATCAGAAGAAAGATAAGAAATACAAATGCAAAGATAAGAGAGACCTTGCAGAGATATATAAACAGCTCTGCATATTCAAAATATTTGCAGGAAAATATTATTACGATCCGTAACGGAAGATACGTTATTCCCGTTAAGATCGAATATAAAAACGAGATAAAGGGTCTCGTTCACGATACATCGTCAACGGGTTCTACTTTGTTTATTGAACCGATGCCCGTTGTTGATGCAAACAATGAGCTGAGAGAGCTTGAAATTAAAGAAAAGCTTGAGATCGAGCGTATTTTGTATACGCTTTCAGCCGCTTGCGCCGGAATATCTACCGAGCTTGTTTTGGATTATGAGAATATAACGCTGTTAGCTTTTATATTTGCTAAGGCGGCGTTGTCGGTTTCTTTGAGAGCTTGCGAGCCCATAATAACCGACAAAAAAGAATATAATCTTATCTCGGCAAGACATCCGTTGCTCGATAAAGAAAAGGTAGTGCCTATTTCGGTATCACTCGGTATAGGCTTTGATACTTTGGTTATAACAGGTCCCAATACAGGTGGTAAGACCGTATCGTTAAAGACGCTCGGCTTGTTTGCTTTGATGGCACAGTCGGGACTTCATATTCCTTGCTCGGAATCATCGACGATTTGTATTTTTTCTGATATCCACGCTGATATCGGTGATGAGCAGAGCATTGAACAGTCTTTGTCAACGTTCTCCTCGCATATGGTAAATATAATTAAGATAACAAACCAGGTTTCCGAAAACTCGCTTGTTTTGTTTGATGAACTTGGCGCAGGAACAGACCCCGTTGAAGGCGCGGCTCTTGCTATGGCTGTGCTTGAGCACGTAAGAGGTAAGGGCGCTTTGTGCGCAGCAACGACTCACTATGCAGAGCTTAAGGCTTATGCGCTTGAAACTGAGGGTGTAATGAACGGTTCGTGCGAATTTGACGTGAATACGCTTAAACCGACGTACAGACTTATTATCGGAACTCCCGGTAAATCAAACGCTTTTGAAATATCATCAAAGCTCGGACTTGGTGAAGATATAGTTTCCCACGCAAGAGCACTTGTTTCAAAAGAAAACAAACGCTTTGAAGAGGTTATCGGTAAGCTCGATGAAAGTCGTATAGAGCTTGAAAACAGAACGCTCGAAACTGAAAAGATGAGAGCTGATTTTGAAAAATACAAGTCAGAGGCTGAGAGCAGAATATTTGAGGCGGAAAGACGCGCAGAAAAAGAGCTTAAGACCGCAAGAGAGCAGGCTACAAGGATTTTAGGCAGCGCTCGAATGACGAGCGAATTTGTTCTTGAACAGCTTGATAAGCTGAAGAAGGAAAAGGATGCCGAAAACGCCGCTCAAAGACTCGAGGAAGCAAGAAATGTAATAAGAACAAAACTGAAGTTTGCCGATGAGGAAATAGACCCCGTAATCGAAAGAAAGGTCGGAGAAGGGTATGCCTTGCCAAGACCTTTGAAGATTGGGGACGAGGTTTTACTCGTAAATATCAATAAGCTTGGAATTGTTACAAAGCTTCCAACGTCAAACGGAATGGTTGAAGTTCAGACCGGTAGCTTAAAGACGAAGACTAATATATCAAATCTTGTTTTAAACGAAAGCGTAAAAAAGGTTGAGCAGAAAAAGGAAAAGGCAAGAGCATCAGCCGTCGCATCGTTTAAGCGTGATTTTAAGCCGACTATTGACGTAAGAGGACAGACGGGCGATGACGCTTGGTTTATGATAGATAAATACTTTGACGATGCTAAAATTTCATCGGTTCGCTCGGTAACTATACTTCACGGTAAGGGTACCGGCGCGTTGCGTACGGCGATCTGGAAGTATTTGAAAAAGGATAACCGTGTTGAGTCGTTCAGAGCAGGAAAATACGGAGAGGGCGACTACGGAGTAACCGTTGTTGAGTTGAAGTAAAGGGGAGTTGTGTAAAAGTATGGACGAATTACTTGGCAGAATAAACGAACTTGCAAAGAAGGCAAAGGAGCAGGGACTTACCGTTGAAGAACAGGCGGAAAGAGACGAGCTCCGCGCAAAGTATATAAAACAGTTTCGCGCATCAATGACGGGAATACTTGATAATACCTATATTCAGTACCCTGACGGTCGCAAGGAAAAGGTAAAAAAGAAATAGCGTTATTAAGGCTTCCCCTTGAGGGGAAGCTGTCGCTTTAGCGACTGATGAGGTGTGTTGAAAACAAAGTAATATTGTATTTATTAAAAAAATAAATACCGTGTCAAAAAATAGAGTAAAAAAGATTTAAAAAACTATTGACAAACAAATATGTTTTTGCTATAATATATCGCGTTGATGCGGAATTGTGTAACGGTAGCACGGCAGACTCTGACTCTGTTTGTCTGGGTTCGAATCCTAGTTCCGCAGCCAAAAAAAGAGATATCACTGATGTGATATCTCTTTTTTTATGTTCAGGTATAGGATTCGAAGGGGAAGCGGTAGTGAATTGATAGTCCGGTGGACTGTCAAGAGCCGCGGAAGACCGAGCGCGTAGGTCGCGCGGGACCGAATCCATTTTTCCGCAGCCAAAAAATTCCTCGGACTTGTTCCGAGGATATTTTTTTACCTCTTCACTTTTCACTTTTCTCTCCCAACGAGGAATTTTTTGGAGGTAATAAGTAATAGTGAATAGTGAAGAAGTAAGGTAGCTTTTCGCCAAGGCGAAAAGCATTTTTTATTATACGACTTATGCTGCAATTTCCCGCAAACGCCTTGCAATCTCCACGATTTTATGGTATACTAATCACAGCAAGGCGGTGACTTTATGAAAAAAACAATGTATTATTTTTCTCCGTTCGTGATTTTCTTGATTTTTTTCTTGATATCAAATTTGCTTGAAAGTGTGGAGATATTAGACCCTATCATGCCATACTTTGCGTTTGTCATGCTGTTTTTGTTTGCGGCTGTGATCGGCACGCTTTCGCAATCAAAAGCAAAGTTTGATTATATTATGACTGCAATTATTCCGTTAGCTGTAGCATTTTCCTTATTTATTGCTTTGTTTTTCGCCGAAGGGTGTGATGGAACCCCTCAGCTTTCCATTTATCATTCTCTGAATATTGAATATTATCTCTCGTGGCTTCCTAGAGCACTTGAGATGATGGCTATTACATTTATCTTTTCATTTAAGCCCGTCAGAAGTTTTATTAAAAACAAATTTCATTTTAAAAATTCCGAAAAATAACATGTTATCTAAGATGGTTACCAATCAAAAAGAGATATCACTTATGTGACATCTCTTTTTTGTTTTTTAGATTGAAAAGTAATAGGTTTTATGCTATAATAATCCCAGAAAGGCGATGTAAATATGAAAAAAAGTTACAATTACTATATTTCTCCGCAAAATACACCTAATATCAAACTAAGACGCCTCTTGTATATTATTTCAAACTCTTGTTTGGTTATAAACCTAATTGTTTTTGCGATTTTGTTGCCTGATATACGTCTTTTGACGTTCGGATATGCTTTTGTTTTTATTGCATATATTTTCCTGCAGCTGTTTGATAAAAAAAGAGATGCATGGGCTTGGTGGAATATTATCTTGGGTGTTTTTGTTTCGATTGCCATCCCGGTTTTTTATATTATTTTGTTTGAACTTTACTTGTATTTTGTTGTAATAGCTGCGCAAATTATAATTTCAAGTGTAATAGTTTGTGTTTTTAGGAAGAAATAAAGGATATAATTAAGATTGATAGGCGGGTTGACATTATGATGAATGATAAAAGAGAGTTATTAACAAAAAAATACGTTAAAGAAGAGCTTCTTTTTTATAACAGTGCAGATATAAAATCGGGTATTCTGGCAATAGTAATGACATTGTCTATAGTTCTAATAATGTCGTTTTTGTTTGTTGCAATAATTCCGAGCTTTAGTATAGTAATTTTATCTATGTTCTTACTTTTAGACTTCGGATTTGCTTACTGTATATTCCTCGAGTTAAAAGAAAAAAAGGTTATAGAGAGTGACGGCTTTGAGGTTGTAACCGATAAAGTCTTGTATAAATGGGCAGATTTCAGACGAGAAATTGGAAGCAGAAGTGGTAGAACCATTCGATTGATTCATCTTGAACATTTTGGTGACATAAGAGTTGGTAGTACCGAATATGATCTTGCTACAAACGGAGATATATATTATGTAGTGGTTTGTCATTATAAGAAATCGAGACCGGTATTGTTTTATCCCGATAGAACTCACGTATACAAGGAAAGTAAATGGTAAAATCAAAAAGCACCACATTTGTGGTGCTTTTTAGTTTTTATTCAGTTTCTAAAACTACATACGCCATATTCAAGCAGGGCTCGGTCCAATCGGTATATTCCGAGTCATATGCTGAGCGTTGTCCTGCGCCTTCGCCGTAAATTGTAATGACGTCACCTGAAATAAACTTCTGTTTGTCAGCTAACAAACAATCACGAACGATTATCTTGAATTCAGAACCGTTTACGTCTTCGCACAAGTAACAGTTAAATTCATTGTCAGCGTAATAATTATCGCTATATGTAAGAGTTTTTGTTACTCGAACTGTTATAGATACAAACTTTTCTTTGTATCCGTCTGCTGAGCGATAGAATTTTTCGGGAGATACAGTTTCGCATTTTTCAATATATTCTTCTCTTGTCAGCGAGGAATCAACGGGTTCGTTAAACATTTCGCCGATGTCAGAAATGAAATTTCCGATACCAAACGTCGATATAATGAAATATATAATACCTATAATAATGAAAAGTATCTTTTTCCAGAGTTTATGAGGGCTTGTAATCAGCAATATTATTCCTGCTATAGGGAATAAAAGCATAGCTATAGCAATAAACCACCATGAATGATACCAGTCAACAAAGGTAACTCTGCCGGAGCTTGAATTTCGTCTTTGTCTCTTTTTCTTTACGGCAGGTCGATTACCTGCGCGCATGTTTTCCGGACATTCTTTTCCGCACAAAGGACAGTTATCTCCATCGAAATAACATCCGCAGTCAGGACATTTGTTAAGGTCAGGTCTGTCAAGCTCTTGATTGTCGTCAAATGCTCCAAGCATTCTTCCCATATATTACACCATCCTTTTTTGTTGTATAATCAGTATACAATAAATCGCAATAAATGTCAATGTTTGAGGTGTTGGAAAAAATTATATACTATTTCATTTCGTGGTGGATTTTTAAATAATATATTGCAAAATTATGTTTTTTGTGTTACAATCGATGCAATAGGAGAGTGACAACGTGGAAAAAGATAAAAGAGAGGTTATAACACGAGATAGTATTAAAGCTGAGCTCTTGCCGCGTTATTCTAAAGGCATAAAAGCGTCTATTATTCATCTTATTGCGTTGCCGTTTATATGTATATTGGTTTGTTATTTAATGAGTTTTATATAGTAAATTATCGTTCCAAACATCTCGCGGGTATATTATTTTATCCGGTAAGATCTTATATTTATAAAGAAAAATAAAAAGAAAAGGGGAAAACAAAAAATGTTGGAAAAAATCTTTAAACTAAAAGAAAACAACACCAACGCCAAAACGGAAATTGTTGCCGGAATTACGACGTTTATGACAATGGCGTACATTCTTGCAGTAAACCCGAGCATTCTTTCTGCTGCCGGAATTGACAGCACAGCGGTACTCTTGGCAACTTGTATTGCATCATTCATAGGAACAGCTATTATGGCGTTCACAACGAATATGCCTTTTGCCTTGTCAGCCGGTATGGGACTTAACGCATTCTTGGCTTACACCGTAGTTCTTGGCTTTGGCTATACCTGGCAGGTAGCTTTGTTTGCAGTATTTGTAGAGGGAATTATATTTATATTACTTTCCCTTACAAACGTAAGAGAAGCAATCTTCAACGCTATTCCGCTTCCGCTTAAAAACGCAGTATCCGTAGGTATCGGTTTGTTTATTGCGTTCATTGGTTTGCAGAATGCAAAGCTTTGCGTAGCAAATTCATCAACACTTGTTTCGATCGTTAGCTTTACCGATAACTTTAAGACAGTAGGTATAGGCGCATTATTGGCGATTATTGGTACGATTATTACAGCGATCCTTTATATTAAGAAAGTAAAGGGTTCTATCTTGATTGGTATTCTTGTAACATGGATTCTCGGTATGCTTTGCCAGCTCATAGGATTATACGTTCCCGATGCGGCTGCAGGCTTCTATTCTCTCTATCCTTCATTTGCTATTACTGATTTCACAAAGCTTGGTGAGACATTCGGACAGTGCTTCAATATCGATTTCAAGGGTGTTGGAATATTTAACTTTATCGTTATACTTTTCTCATTCCTTTTCGTTGACTTGTTTGATACACTCGGAACAGTAATCGGCGTAAGCACTAAGGCTAATATGCTTGATGAAAACGGAAGACTTCCTAAGATTAAAAACGTACTTCTTTCTGACGCTGTTGCAACGTCAGCAGGTGCGGTTTTGGGAACTTCTACAGTTACAACGTTTGTTGAATCATCAGCAGGTGTAGCTGAAGGCGGAAAAACAGGACTTACATCTTTCACAACAGCTATTTTGTTCCTTGTTTCGATGTTCTTTGCTCCCATATTTACAGCTGTTCCTTCATTTGCTACAGCTCCCGCGCTTATTATCGTTGGATTCCTTATGTTCAGCAATATCGCTGAGCTTAAGCTTGATGATAAGAACTATACAACAGCCATTCCCGCGTACATTACTATAATCGCAATGCCTTTGTTCTATAGCATAGCTGAAGGTATTTCAATGGGTGTTATTTCTTATGTTCTCATTAACCTCGTATGCAAAAAGCATAAGGAAATTTCTCCTATTATGTACGTTCTTGCTTTGTTGTTTATCCTCAAGTATATATTCCTTTAATTTATAGACCAATACAATCAATAAAAACGACTTGATCTTTCAAGTCGTTTTTTTGTGCTTAAAAACGGTTGCTCTATGGTTTACAAAGTGGAAAATATATGCTATAATTAGCGGGACAAGGACGGTGATTGTTTTGAAGATAGGCAATATAGAATTAAAAAACGGATTGTTTTTGGCCCCGTTGGCGGGGGTGTCTGACCGCGCATTCAGAGAGGTGTGCCGTAAACACGGCGCTGAATGTACGGTTTCGGAAATGATATCGGCAAAGGGACTCCATTACAATGATACGAAGACTGCCGTTCTTGCAGCTTTTTCTGAAAACGAATTACCTTTCTTTGTGCAGATATTCGGAAGTGATCCTGAGATAATGGCAGAATCGGCACACAAGCTTGCTACGAATAATTATAAGGCTTGTCAAAATACGGTGTATCCGTCGGGAATTGATATAAATATGGGATGTCCCGTGCCTAAGATTGCAGGAAATGGTGACGGCAGCGCTTTGATGAAAAAGCCGCTACTTGCCGGAGAGATCATAAAGGCGGTTTCATCGGCGGTGGATATGCCGGTAACTGTGAAAATCCGTTCAGGGTGGGATGATGACAGCAGAAATGCAGTTGAAATGGCGCAGATAGCAGAAAAGAATGGTGCTAAGGCGATTTGTGTCCACGGAAGAACAAGAATGCAGATGTACAGAGACCCCGTTGATATCGATATCATTAAAGAGGTTAAGGAAGCTGTATCTATTCCTGTTATTGCGAATGGTGGAATTAACGATGCACAAAGTGCGCTAAGAATGCTTGAATACACCCGATGCGATGGTCTTATGATTGCAAGAGGAGCTATGGGAAATCCTTTTTTGTTTGAGGAGATTGCTTGCGCTATTGAGGGTAGGGAATATATAGAACCTACGATGAAAGAAAGACTTTCTGTGGCTATGGAGCATATAAGGCTTATGATTGGCTATAAAGGGGAATATACCGGTGTTATGGAAGCAAGAAAGCATCTTTCTTGGTATATTCAGGGAAGAAAGGGTGCGGCTCAGGCAAGAGAAAAGGTCAATAAGGCCATGTCGCTTGATGAGCTTGAATCAATCGTCGAAGCGTTTTTGTGCGAGTATGAATAATATTTAAGGCAACTCAAAAAGAGTTGCCTTTTTTACGTTATATAATAAAAAATCACTTGCTTTAGACAGGTGATTTTTTTGATTTTTTGTAAATAAAATTAGTTTATTGTGCTACTTTTTTTGAGCTTTGTAATAAATAAATATTCATTGTTTATTTTCAAAAAACACTTTATGTTTATTATTTATAAAAAAATAGGACTTCCTTTAACAAATAAGCTCAAAATTGTTTACTTTTTGACAAGTATATTATATTTTTGGTTCATATTTATACGTCATAATCTATGCTGCAAAAAATAAAATGAAGAAATAACAAAACGGAAAAAGAGGGCTTGTAATACTGTTTTGTTGTTTCTTTTTTGTCGTTTATAGGGATGAAAATTTTATATATTGTGTCGTATAAAGTCTAATTGAATATTTGTCTTCGCAGAGTTTCACACTCTGCCATAAAACAATTGTTTTGTATTTATTTCGCAAATATAAAATTCATAAAAAAGCCTTGAAGTATACTTGTTTTCGGGAATTATTATTGTACCAAAAACAATATAAAACAAGGCTTAATTATATACAAGATTTTTTCAATATTTTGATTTGATTACAAAAGGCACTTGCGGCAAAATACCGCGAGTGCCTTTTTGTAATTCCACAGCATCTTTTCAATCTATACTACAAAAAAGAATATAAATTATAAATTTGGAATATAATTCCAAAGAGGTGATTTTTTTGAATATAAAAATTTTAGGGATAATAGTTTCAATAATTGCAATGTTGTTTTCTCCCACAGTTGCGGGTTTGTTTATGACAGGACAGGCTGATACAAGCTCAGAAGGGCTTGATAAAAGCAACATTGAACCCAAAGAGATTGAATTATATATAACCTCTACAGGCGTAAAAGAGGAGCTTGACTTTGAGGAATATGTTTGTTGTGTATTGTTGGGAGAGGTTCCTGCAACCTTCGACGAAGAAGCGTTAAAGGCAATGGCAGTTGCCGTGAGAAGCTATTGCACAAGAAGAATGCAGACTAACGATGGATATTTAAAGCACTATGCAGCAGACGTGTGTGATGATTATACTCATTGTTTGGGTTATATTTCACTTGAGGATGCGAAAAAAAGATGGGGAGACGAATTGGCAAATCAATACTATGATAAGATAAAAAATGCGGTCGATCAAACAAAAGGGGAGGTTTTGTATTATGAAGGCGTAGTGGCAGATACGGTTTTTCATTCGAGCTCTTATGGGTATACCGAAAGCGCGGGAAATGTATGGGGGGCTGACGTTCCTTATCTTATTTGCGTGTCATCACCCGAGGATGCAAACGTAAGCTATGCTGAATATAATTCAGAGGAATTCAGAAAAATACTTGAAAGTGAAGGGGTTAAGTGTGATTTATCAATAGAGCCTGATGGGTGGCTTGGTGAAACTGTAAAGTCGGAAAAGGGAAGAACGGACAGGGTATATATATGCGGCACAGCGATTACCGGAAGAAGAATCAGAGAGATATTTGGACTTAAATCTACGTGCTTTGATATCATATACAATGACGGAATGTTTAAGTTTGAAGTAAAAGGCTACGGGCATGGCGTAGGAATGAGTCAATACGGATGCTCGGTAATGGCAAGTGACGGGAAAAAGTATACGGAAATCTTATCTCACTATTATCCTCAGACAGAGCTTGGGTTATATTGATAAAAGTGTTGCGTTGGTGTTGAAAAGTTGGAAAAAATGTGTATAATGTATATAATAGGGTAATTTTTGCAAATACAAAAAAGGCAGGTACCATAACTTTGGAAAAAATAAAGATTACTGACGGAATAACGTTAAATATTATAAATACCGATAAATTCAAGACGAACTATCTTTCGTTCAATTTTGTAACACCGCTCAGCAGAGAAAAGGTGTCTTATTATGCTTTGATTCCCCAGGTCCTTATGAGAGGAACAAAAAGCTATAATGATCTTGCAAGCATAAAAAATAAGCTTGATGATCTTTATGCGGCATCTGTTGAGGGTCGAGTATACAGACGCGGAGAATATCAGATATGCGGTATAACTGCAAGCTGGCTTATGGATAAGTATGCGATTGACGGAACTAACATAACAGACGGTACGCTTGACGTGTTGGAAGAGATAATCTTTACACCCTTTCTTGAAAACGGTGTGTTTTCAAATAGTTATGTCGAGAGTGAAAAGAAAAATCTTATAGATGATATAAGAGCAATTATAAACAATAAAAACGGATATGCTATAAGACGATGCCAAGAGGAAATGTGCAAGGATGAGGCTTTTGGTATATGTGAATACGGAGAAGAGGCAGTTGTTGAAAGTATTACGTCGGATGAGCTTTACCGTTTGTATAACGAATTGCTCGAAACTGCAAGAGTTGAGATATTCTACGTGGGAAGCGGAGATATGGATAAGCTTTGCGAAAAGATAAGCAAGATGTTTGTTGACCGCGAAAGAAGATATAGCGAATTTAAAGGCGCAGAGGTTAGAAAAGAAGTTTTGCAGACCAAGGAAGTTTTAGAAAAGTGCGCCACGATGCAGGGTAAATTATCTCTCGGGTTCAGAACAGGTACTGTTCTCGGTGAAGATGATTATAACGCATTCCCCGTATTTGTTGAAATGTACGGAAACTCACCTGTCAGCAAGCTTTTTATGAACGTTAGAGAAAAGCTTAGTCTTTGTTACTACTGCCGAGCAATTCCTGAGGGAATAAAGGGCGTAATGGTTGTAACAAGCGGTATAGAGGTTTCTAAGAAGCAAGAGGCGCAGGATGAGATTTTAGCTCAGCTTGAATGTGTAAGAAACGGCGAATTTACAGAAGATGAACTTATTCTTGCGAAAAAATCATTAAAAAATGCTTATGATGAACTGAATGACAGTCCTGCATCTGTTGAAAGCTGGTATTTAACAAGACGTTTAGCCGGAGTTGATGACGAAACAGAGACAGTTGCCCGCAGATTTATGGACGTAACGAGAGAAGACGTTATCAGAGTTGCCAAGAAAATCAAGCTTGATACCGTATATTTCCTTGAGGGAACAATGACGGGAGAGGTAGAGGATGACGATGAGTGAGAGAATTATAAAAACAAATGAGTTTTTAGGCGAAAGTTATACAAAGATAAGCCACGAAAGCGGACTTGATATTTATGTTTTTCCAAAGAAGCTGACAACTACGTTTGCGGTTTTTGGGACTAAATACGGTTCGATCGACAACAAATTCAGACTTAAGGGCGAGAAAGAATATATTGAAGTTCCCAACGGAATCGCTCATTTTCTTGAGCATAAGCTGTTTGATAATGAAAACGGTCCCGACACTTTCTCAAGATATGCCGAGGTGGGAGCGAACGCGAATGCTTTTACGTCGTTTGATAAAACAGCGTATTTGTTTTCTTGCACTGAGAATTTCAGAGAGTCGCTTGAGATACTTCTCGATTTTGTAACAAAGCCTTATTTTACTGACAAGACCGTACAAAAGGAACAGGGAATAATAGGTCAGGAAATACGAATGGGTGAGGATAGCCCCGGCAGAGTTTTGTTTTTTAATTTGATGAAGGCTTTGTATGAGAAGCATTCTGTGCAGATAAGTATTGCAGGAACGGTTGAGTCGATAGCCGAAATTGATGCTGATTTACTATATAAATGCTACAACACGTTCTACAATCTCAACAATATGGTTCTTTGTGTATGCGGAGACGTTGATATAGATGAGGTCGTTTCTGTTGCGAACAGCGTTTTGAAAAAATCACCCGAATGTGAAATAGAGCGCTATTTTGACGAAGAGCCCGGAAATGTATCAAAAGAAAAGATCACGGCAAAAATGCAGGTAGCAAAGCCTTTGTTTGATATAGGTTTAAAGGACGTAGATATTCCGTCCGAGCCTTGTATGAGACTAAAAAAAGCGGCAGGTATGGCTGTTTTGAACGAGGTTATGTTCAGCAAGAGCAGCAGTATATTCAACGATCTTTATAACGAGGGATTGATTTCCGGCAATTTTGATTATTGTTATACAATAAGTTCAAGTTTTGCTTTTAATGAAATATCAGGCGAGTCGTCCGATCCCGAGAAGGTGTACGGAAGAGTTAGAGAGTATATCAAAGAAATGCAGGCTAAAGGAATTGACGAAAAGTCTTTTGAAAGGTGCAAAAAGGTTATATTTGCAGATTTTATCAAGAGCTTTGACAGTACCGAAGAAATTGCTTGCGAAATGATGAGCTATATATTTGAAGGCTGCGATCTGTTTGATTATGCTGAGGTTATAAAGGATTTAGAGCTTGATTATGTGAATTTGTTGCTCAAGGAAATGTTTGACGACAGTTTTTTTGCAATATCTACTGTTTGTCCTTTGTGATTTTAAATAGGAAGTGAAAAAATGAAGAATTATATATCATTCCCCGGACTCGGTATAGATGAGTTTTCGGTTAGCGAGGTTGCATTTACCCTCTTCGGAAGAGAGGTTGCTTGGTATGGTGTTATTATAACGGTTGGAATCTTACTTGCGGTTTTGTACGTTATCGGTCGATCTAAACAAGAGGGTATAAAAGAAGATGATATTCTCGATTTTGCTATATTTGTAATTCCTCTTTCAGTTTTTGGGGCAAGACTTTTTTACGTATTGACAAAACTGGAGGAATACAAGTCTATACGTGATGCGATAGCTATATGGGAGGGTGGACTTGCCATATACGGCGCTGTTATTACCGGTGCTTTGGTTATACTCAGTATATGTTTAGTGAAGAAGATCAATATTTTGAAGATGTTTGACATTGCTTGCCCTGCTGTTATGATTGGTCAAATAATCGGCAGATGGGGGAATTTCGTAAATGCAGAAGCCTTTGGCAGACAGACGGATATTTTTATAAGAATGGGAATCAGATCAGAATGGAACAGTGTTGCTACGTACGTTCATCCGACGTTTCTTTATGAATCAATGTGGAATTTATTCTGGTTCTTGCTCATAAACGCATACTACAAAAAGAAAAAGTACCACGGCGAGATATTTTTTATGTACATAACAACGTACGGAATAGGCAGATTCTTTATTGAAGGTTTACGTACAGACAGTCTTTACGTAGGTAATTTCAGAATTTCTCAGGTGATCGGAATTGTTTCTTTTGTTGTCGGATTAACGTTTCTGTTGCTTAATTATTTTAAAAAGGCAAGAGGGGCAGAGCCGATACTCGAGAAAGAGGGAACTGTTGTTCCTAAAGTTATTAAAGAAGTAAATGGAAAAAAGATAGACGAAGAAAAAACGGAGGAAGATGAAAATGGCGAAGATAATTGACGGAAAAGCAATATCAGCGGAAATAAGACAGGAAATTTCCGAAGAGGTTGAAAAAATAAAGCAGGAAAAAGGTATTGTTCCCGGACTTGCTGTAATTATAGTGGGAGAGGATCCCGCATCTCAGGTTTACGTGAGAAACAAGAAGAAGGACTGTGATGAAACAGGTATAAATTCTATAATTCACGCGCTTCCCGAAAATACTACAGAAGAAGAGCTTTTGGCGCTTGTTCATAGTCTTAATAACGATGACAGTGTGCACGGAATTATAGTACAGCTTCCTCTGCCGAAGCATCTTGATTCCGATTTGATTATAAACAACATAGACGTAAATAAGGACGTTGACGCGTTCCATCCTTACAATGTCGGAAAGATCATGATTGGTGATTACGAACTGTTGCCTTGTACTCCTGCAGGCGTTATGGAGCTTCTTGAGAGAAGCAATATTGATGTTTCGGGCAAGAATTGTGTTGTTATAGGCAGAAGCAATATTGTTGGCAAGCCTCAGGCGATGATGCTTCTCCATAAAAACGGAACTGTAACGGTATGCCACAGCAAAACGAAAAATCTTGATGAGATATGCCGTTCAGCAGATATACTTGTTGTTGCTATCGGAAGAGCAAAGTTTGTTACGGGCGATATGATAAAAGAGGGTGCTGTTGTAATTGACGTTGGTATGTGCAGAGACGAAAACGGAAAGCTTTGCGGTGACGTTGATTATGAATCAGCAGAGAAAAAGGCATCTTATATTACACCTGTTCCCGGCGGAGTAGGGCCTATGACAAGAGTTATGTTGCTCCAGAATACGCTTTCTGCAGCAAAGAAAAAGCTTAAATAAATATCTTATATAATTATAATAATTATTTCGCGAAAAAGCCTTGACAAATAAAGGTAATAAGTGATATAATATACTGCCGCATAATGTATGGGTCTCAAAAAAGGCTTACAAAACGTAAGAATTTACCCATATTAGCGAGATTAAAAAGGAAGAGAGGTGCTTTTCGTGTTTGCAATAATCGAAACAGGCGGAAAGCAGTATAAGGTCACAGAAGGTGATATCCTTTTCATTGAAAAACTCGGTGTTGAAGATGGAGAAAAAGTTACTTTTGATAAAGTAATGGCTTTGTCCGACGGTGAAAAGACAACAGTTGGCGCTCCTTACGTTGAGGGTGCTGCAGTTACTGCTAATGTCATTAAGTCCGGTAAGGGTAAGAAGATTCTCGTTATGACTTACAAGCCTAAGAAGAATGAGAAGAGAAAAAAAGGTCACAGACAGCCCTACACTAAGGTACAGATTGAAAAGATCAACGGCTAAGGCATGATTAAGTTTACTTTTTTTAAACGTGATGGAGTTTATTACGGGTTTGAAGAAAATGGTCATGCAGGGTATGCAGAGTCAGGCGATGATATCGTTTGTTCGGCAGTATCCGCGATGACAATGCTTATAATAAACGCTATCGAAGTTGCTTACGCATCAGACGTCGAATATACGATCAATGAGGATACGACCGATATAAAGGTTGTTGCAAGGGGAGCTTTGCCCGAGTTTGAGGCAGATGAAAGAAAACGCTTTGCTATATCCGGTTTGATAGAGGCATATTTCCTTCAGTTGAATGATATGCTTGAAGAGTATTATGACTATCTCGATGTATCAGAACAAGAAGAATAACATCAAAAAGAGGTGTAAAGAAAATGTTGAGAATTAGTTTGCAGTTCTTCGCACACAAAAAGGGTGTCGGCTCGACCAAGAACGGTAGAGACAGTGAGTCCAAAAGACTTGGTGTAAAGGCAGCTGACGGTCAGACTGTAACAGCAGGCAGCATTATCGTACGTCAGAGAGGAACACACATTCGTCCCGGCGTAAATGTTGGCATTGGTACAGATGATACTTTGTTTGCAAAGGTTAGCGGAAAAGTTAAATTCGAAAAGAAGGCACAGGGCAGAAAA
>SVRB01000012.1 GCA_015065045.1 Oscillospiraceae bacterium
GGGTAGGGGGTTATGGGGGTGGGGGAATCGAAACCCTCACCCGTGAACCCCCAAGCTTTACTTCGTGCAGCTCGGGGAACCCCGGCACCCCCGTATGCCTTCTTTGGTTACTTTCTTGGCACGCAAGAAAGTAACATAAAAAAGAAAAGATAATATTATTTCGCAAAATAATACGTCTTTGCCCTCTCAGTCAGCTTCGTGTGCCACCGTCTCGTTGCGACTCGGTCACGGCTCGGCTCTGACATCACACTGTGATGTCATTCACTCCCTCACCGCCGCTTCGCTACCCATAGGGAGAGCCTTAAAGGCACAGAATATCAGGGCTTCGCCCCGAACCCACACAAGAGGCGCACTTTTGTAAAAGTGCCCTCTTGACTCCCTCAAAACTTTTAAAAAACAATATTTTTAAAACAAAAAACAGAACGTAATTTTGTACGTTCTGTTTTGTTTGCTTATTTATTTTTGCCAACAGCGTTGAGCTTTTCCTGTCTACGATTCTTAACGTGCTCGGGCATAGGCTTAATTTCGCCTGCCGCTTCAAGCGCGCGTCTCGTAAGTAACGGACCTACAAGCTCATATATAAGTACCGCGAAAAGCGTAATGTTTCTGATAAGATTACCCTGTTCGCCAAGCTGCATAGCTATAGTACACATACCAAGTGCTACACCTGCCTGAGGGAACAAAGTTATACCAAGATATTTGCATATCTGAGGTTCACACTTTGTTGCCTTAGCACTTACCAACGTTCCGCTGTACTTACCTGCGCATCTGAAGATTATGTATACAATGCCGATAATTACTATCGCCTGATCTGCAAATACGCCAAGCTCAAGCTCAGCACCCGACACAACAAAGAACAATGCAAACAAAGGTGAAGTCCACTTATCAGCCGCTTTCATAAGGTCTTCTGAAAGAGGACAAATGTTGCAGAACACCGTTCCGAGCATCATACAGGTAAGCAATGATGAAAAATGAATATGTACAGGACCTATTGAAAACTCAAGCATTGAAAGTGAGGCTGTCAAGAATACAACGCCTATTGTAAGATTAAGACGGTTTGTATTTGAGTTAAAGAGCTTTTCAAGCTGAGTGAGAACCCAACCCATAACAGCGCCCAAAACAAGTGAGCATATAATTTCAACAAAGGGGTTTACAAGTATGGAAACAAGATCAATGTCTCCGCTTGTCAAAGTCTTTGCAATACCGAATGATACGGCAAAAACAACAAGACCAACAGCATCGTCAAGTGCAACGATGGGAAGCAAAAGCTTTGTCAAAGGACCTTCAGCCTTGTACTGACGAACAACCATAAGTGTTGCCGCAGGAGCTGTCGCCGTTGCGATCGCACCGAGTGTTATAACCTGAGCTAAAGAAAGCTTATCGGGCATTATCAAATGCACAACGTATAATGCGCCGTCTACAAGCAAAGCTGCCACCAACGCCTGAACAATACCAATTACAAGCGCCTGTTTGCCTGTTTTTTTCAGTTCATCAAGTCTGAATTCATTACCGATCGAAAATGCAATAAAGCCTAATGCAACCTCAGACAAGAGCGCGAGCTGAGCTACCGCTTCGTGTGTGTCAAAGCCGAGTCCCTGTACGCCAAGCTGACCTAAGCAGTAAGGGCCAATGAGAACACCCGCAATAAGATATGCCGTAACCGCAGGAAGCTTAAACTTCTTGAATACTCTGGTCATCAAAAGACCTGCAAGAAGCGCGATGGATACTGACAATAAAATTTTCAATTCAAGTCATCTCTTTTTCTATTAAATTTTTAATATTAGTGTTATAACCAAAACAGAATTATAGCACACATATTTTGCATTTACAAGAGGTTTATACATTTTTATGCAGTTTTTGATATTTTTAGTATCTTATTTTAAAAAACAAAAACCGTCCTCTTTTATGAGAACGGTTTTTTTATAATCATTTAACTCTTTCAAAGGTTAAGGGAAAAAATTTTGCGGCATCAAGTACGTCTCCGCCCACTTGCTTTTTAAACACAAGCTGATCCTGATTTATAGAATAAGTAATATATATCGACTGATCGACCTCATACTCCTTGGCTGCCGACAGATAAAGATTGCCATCCATAACCCTGTATTTACCCTCGGTTTCAGCCTCTTTTTTGAGCTTTTTAACCGATTCGGAGTCGATAATAGAATCCTTGCTTATATTGTCAGCCTCGAGCGCTTCTTCAACTGTTACGTCAAGATTATTCTTAGCTATAACCTCAGCATAATACAGCTTTATTCCCGCAAAAACTGCCTCTTTGTAGTCCTCGATATATTCGTCAACGTATACAGTCTTTTTATAAAAGCCTTTTTCGTCAAACTCAAACACCTGACGCTTGTATACGTTTGAAAAATCAACGTATTTCATATACTCGCGATCGTCGTGTGTGCTGCCCGAGGTCAAGTCGGTATGCGGTATCTTCGTTTCCCAAACGCCAACTATCTCGTTAGGCTCTTTCGCACAGGAGATGAGAATAGAAGTTATCATAAAAACAGCAATCAAGAGAGATATGCGTTTTTTTATCGTATTGTTTCTCACTTTTACACCTCATTTTTAGCTTTACAACTGCTTTTTGATCATTTCTTTTTTGTTATTATATCACATAATCCCCCAAAAAACAACGTTTCATACCAAAAACAGTCTTGCCACGAGAGTCATAATAAACAAGAAAATAAAGTTTATAACAGTGAACATCCAAAAATACTGCTTTGTATGTCCGGGATAAAGAATACGAAATTCGCTGAACGTTATAAGACTCGCAAGAGATGCGATCAATGTTCCCGTTCCGCCTATATTTACTCCCAATAAAAGCGATCTGTAGTCACCCGTAAATCTTGAAAGCAATATTGCCGACGGCACGTTACTTATAAACTGGCAGGAGAACGTCGATACAAGCAACGTATCCTTTTCAAGCAACGCTGAAATTACCGTATTTACAGCGTCGATTCGAGAAAGATTTCCCGCAAAAATAAAGAAGAAAAAGAACGTTCCGAGCAAAGCGTAATCCACCATATATAAAGCTTCCCTGTCCACAAAAAACAGCACTATCGGCACTAATATTAACCCCACTATAAAGGGTATAATACGGAAAACTATAAGTATTGCAAACAAGAACAAAATAATATACAGCGTTGTTTTTTTAAGATTAAGCTTTTCGGGAAAGCTTTTGTCGATTACAAGCTTTTCTTTTTTTACAAAAAGACAAGCTAAGCATAGTAGTCCAACCGCCAACAGAAAAGGCGGAAGCATTATCAAACAAAATTCACCTGTCGGAATTTTGAAAAACGAATATAAATAAAGGTTCTGCGGATTGCCGAACGGAGTCAGCATACCGCCGAGGTTAGCTGATATGTTCTGCAAAATGAACAGATACGCCATATGCTTTTCCTTGCCCACAGACGTCAACGCAAAATATCCGAGGGGGAGAAACGTTATCAGCGCCATATCGTTGGCTATTATCATCGAGCCTAAGAACGTTATGAATATCAGCATCAGATACAAGCTTCTGAGATTGCCCGAAAATAATACAAGTCTGCGCGCAACTATGGTAAAAAACTTAATGTTTCTTAATGCGCATATAACCGCAAGTGTCAAGAATAAACAAGCTAATGTCTTCCAGTCAAAATACGTAAGATATTCCTTGTCGGGCGGAACAAAAAAGCTTGTCGCTATCGCCGCTATTGCCGCCACGCAAAACACGGTATTCTTTTTTATAAATCTTAAAACAGCCATTCGAATGCCTTCTTTTGATTATTTATTTAATATCGCATATTATATCACAAATACACACCAACAGCAAGTATTATTTTCTAACTTCTTCCTTGATAAAAACAAAAAGACGTTAACCTATTATAAATCCTTCGCAAAGCTCTCCTCCCGTCTTTTTGCTTACGCAAAAATCCACCCTCCTCACAGATGAGGGCTAAAAGATTCGCATCAATACGAAAGAATAGAAAAAGGGGCTTTTTTAAAAAAGTCCCTCTTTTATTATTTACTTAAATATTAGTAGCAAAGAATCCAGCTTTCAAACCATTTTAACACGTTCATTACGTAATCTCTGCTCGTAATGTTACCCGAGATTACCGGATAGAACATACAGAATAACACGAATGCAATGCAAAGTAACGCGATCGTTACTCCCTTGCCCCACTTAAATTTGTCCGAAAGCATCTTCAATATATACACAAGCGCAAGTATAATAAACGGTACGCTTGCAAAATAGTGATAAATAAACGTCGCTCTGCTTATTATCACCCACGGCAAATACTGCGATAAGAATCCTATCACAACAAACCATTCTCCACTGCATTTCTTAGGCTTCAACGCGAGCAGTATCATACAAAGCGATCCCAGCCACCATACTATCGGATTGCCGAGCGCAACTATAGTCGAGCAATATCCAAGGGGCGCAACCGCCGCGTTCCCATAATACCACATAGGCTTAATAAGCAACGGCCACTCATACCAAGGCGATTCAAACGGGTGGGTTGCCGTAAGTCCCGAGTGATAGTTAAGCATATACATCTGGTTATCCCAGAACGTCTTAAATATCGACTGATTCGGCATCGATATAAAATACGGAATATAGCTCATAAAATAGATGCAGAAAGGAATCACTATAAAGAACAGAACGCACCAAAGGCAAGTCTTTAACGGATCATCACCCTGCTTTGTTCTCTTAATAAGCGCTAACGTAAACAGCACTGCAAGTCCAATTCCCGCATACACGCAAAGCCATTTCGTCGAAATACCAAGACCGAACGCAATACCGCACAACGCAAGAACCTTCATCGCATCCTTGTGTGAAAGCTGTTCGACGCTGCTGTCATAATAAATGTACATCAGGTAGTACATAAGCATTATAAAGAATATCGAGAACGAGTCTATGGTTGCAATTCTCGTCTGCGTAAAGTGCATAAAGTCGAACGCAAGAAAAAGCGTTGCCGCCGTTGCAAAAAACGTATTCTTAAACAATCTCTTGCCAAACAGATACATAAGCGCTATCATCATAATTCCAAAGAGATTGCCCATTATTCTCCAGCCGAGAGGATTCATTCCGAACACCGTTACACTAAGCGCTATTATAAGCTTGCCAAGCGGAGGGTGTGAGCATTCGAAAGGATAGTCGCCTTTAAGATGCTCTGCTGCCGTTCTTACATAGTATATTTCATCAAAATAGGTTTCGTTCATATAAGTGGGGTTAGCCGGAACGTACTGTTGCTCGTCAAAAAGCTTGCAATCGTTAGAAGTAGTTACGTTTAACACCTCTCCGTCCTCGGAGATCACACCTGCCTCAAAAACTTCGAGATCATCATCCACGCCGAACGTCAGGCATATAAAATTCGTTACGCAGTCAACGTCTATTGTAAGCCACTTATAAACCTCGCCCTCGTCACTGCTGAACGAATCCTTTGCAAGCTCGTTCCATGTGGCTCCGTTGTCGGTGGAGTTATATACAGACACGTTACAAACGCCAAGACCCTTGAATAAAACTATCTTATCGATATGCTTTTCTCCCTCGAGAGTAACGTACGTTATATACTGATTGTTCTCCATTTCGGGCTGAGTTGTCGGCGCTGCAGTATCGCCCAGATTTATAAACGACATCACAGCATACACCAAAGTTATTATACATAATATCAGAAAGTCAAGACGGTCTATTTTTCTGTTATCGCGCATTTTTCTGCTCCTTAATATTTTTTCGTCTATCAAAACAGTAATTTCTTACATATATATTATACGTATTATACCACAGCGCAACCAAAGAAAGCAATACCTAATATTTTTTACACAAAAATATTGTCTATACAACAAACAGACACTCACTTTATATCTATGCCCTAATACTACCGACAGCACACAAATAATTTTTTTTGGTTAAAGACAATATTAAAGCCTTCCCCTTGAGGAGAAGGTGGCGCCGTTAGGCGACGGGAGAGGAGTAGTATACAAGATACCCGTTTCTTATGATTATTTTTATATCGAAACGCCGTCCGCGACGGCTACACCTCATCAGTCCTTCGGACAGCTTCTCCTCAAGGAGAAGCCTTATAATTATACATTTTTTGCATAATTTATATCTTTCTTGTTCTTTTTGTTGGTTTACATATATAGAATCACTTGGACTTAACTTAGCTTTCGATATACAAAAAATCCTCCGAGGCTGATTAACTGCTCGGAGGTTTTTTGTTTTTTTATTTAGTTTTCTTCTTTTTCTTCTGTAGCTTCAGCTTCTATAGCAGCTTCGGGCTCTGTTTCATTAGCAGCTTCATTATTAGACTCTGCTGTAACTTCTGTTGTTTCTGAAACAACCTCTGTGGAAATTTCTTCTGCCGCAACTTCCTCTACTGCGGGAAGCTTCTTAAGCTTAGACAATGCGGAAATACCGCTTACAAGAGAAACTATTACCCAAATATGAATTGCATAGTCGATAATCGAGTCAGCTACAAAGCCGTTAAGTCCGAACATTGCCAAGGTATCAAGCGTAAAGAATATCAAAGCAAAAACAAGCCATCCCTTTTTCTGCTTTTTTGAAAGCAACCAGCTAAGGAAATACAAAGCCAAAATTACGGCAACGATCACCAACATAATTACCAAAAATGCCTTGGGTAAAAATTCTACCCCTGCCATTTCGCCTGTATATATCTCTTCAGGATACAGTCCGCAAAAATACATACCACAATCTGCCAAAATGAAGGGTATATAAGCTGAGAAAAGGAAATATGTATTTGCATTCAACACGAGGAGCAATACGTTTACGATCGTCATAACAATGACGAGCAATATGTTGCCTCTGGCAGTTTCAAATTTTCTTTCCAAGAGTGCCCTTTCATTAATTTGCGAAGTAGTGTTAATGTTTTTAATGTTTTGACTCATCTTTTTTACTCCATATTTTATATATTTTATTTAACTAATAGTCATCTGAGCTTTTGACAATATTGTGTGCAGAGCTTGTCCGTACATTCCGAGCATTTCAAGGCGGCATTTGTCATCTCGCAAAAGCGTTCGGGGTATATAATAATACACATCTCCCATACAACAAACGCAATTACCGACATAACCACAAGCGACAGCGAGAAAAATCCGCCGACATAAACAAGGGGCGTAAACATCATAAGATGATCCCAGTTAAATATACGACAGGTGGTGCAGCATTTGTTCTTCATTATAAGTCGGAACGGACACCATATCAACACGCATATAAGATCGCATACGTAGAAAAATACCGATATCATAAAAAGAACGGTTTTGTTTATATAACCAAATTTATAAATCACACCTATCGCGAGAATTAAAATCCCCCAAATAATAAACACCTTGTATGCCGATTGGGTTGTCGTAACAACGTAATTTTTCAGCGCCTTATGGTTTATTTTTTCTCTGATTGGGCGGAAACGGTTTGCAAAAAGCTTTTGCGAACCGAGAGCTATCTTGTTCTTTATCGGGATTATCTGCAATATCATATCGACCATCCAGATAAACCACAACAAATGAAAAATCGAAAATTTGCTGAAAAAATTCATTCCGTTTAAAATATTAAATTCGTCCTCATGCGTAAAACACATTATAAGACATATTATAAATATCAGACAGCGTCCTACCAGTCGAGCAAAATACCGTTTTCTTGTTTCAGACATATATTTCTACCTTTTTATATAGTGTTTTCTTCTTTTGATTATAACACGTTTTTATAAATTATAACACCATATACCAAAATATGCAATAAATAGCCTATATTACTTCTTTCCGAAAATCACACTATAACCATCAATAGTCATGTTTATTTCACTATGATTTGTCGTAACGTAATTTATCGAACCATTTTTGCCGTCTATTTCAATCGTATAGTAACCGTTCGAGCTTTTTCTTGAAAAATGACGCTTATACGTACCCTCGTAAGTTTTGTTATTAGTTTTGTCGGTGATTGTAATCTTACCGTTTTTTGCCGTAAGAGTAACCTCAACCTCGTCTGAGGCGAAAGACGTAGGATCATCAGAAAAATCATACCTGGTCACATACTTGAGCTCCCAAGTATGTATTTCAAAAGAAAATGCCATATAAGCAAAACATACAACCAACACTATTACCGCCAGAATTGTAAAAATATAAACATACTTTTTATTTTTCACAAAATCCACCGCCTTTTCGACATTTATTGTATCATATCACATAAACAATTGCAACAATAAACACATAATTTGGCGCCTTCTCCGGTGGGAAAAGACTAAAATTAGATTTGCACAAATTAAAGCCTCCATCTGACGAGAGAGGTAAAAAGGTTAGATTCTTTTAAAAAAACGGGCGGATATTAAATCCGCCCCTACAATTAGACATTATTATTTCATTGTAGGGGGCGACGTCCACGAGAACCCCCAAGCCTTACTTCGTGCGGCTCAGGGAACCCCTACCTCGACGCCCCGTGTAAACCTAAGACTTTAACCGATAACAATATTGTCTTAAAAAAGTTAAATCCCGATCGCTTTCGCTTTCGGGATTTTATTGCCAAGTTGCTTAAAAAATGATAAAAAAGTCGTTACTCCCTTGAATTGTTTTTTTAAGCAACTATTGCAACAGCATACCTGCCTGTGCCAGATGATCTGAAGAAGTAGTATCCGTATTATCTAAAACCGAATAAACGTTAAACGTTAAATGTCCCTTTGATGATAAACGGCTTTTAATGTAATATTGGATATATATATTGCAATCCTTATGTCCCGTATCTTTATTATAAAATGTATAAAGTCTGATTTGATTAGGCTCTCCCAATCTCAATATTATGTCATCGAGTGTAGAGTCTTTGTTAATACCTTCAAGCATTTCAAAATCAAGCCAAACCGGATTTGTACCCTCTTGATCGTCCAAACTATCTCCGTAACGCGGAAAATCTATTTGTGTAACATAATTATTCATTATAAAAGCATCAAACTTATTTCCGTTCGGTGTTCTGAAAGTAACTCCACCATTTAAAGTCGCGCCACCGGAACGCTCTTCAATTACAACAAACCCACTATCCAAGAGTTCTGAAACCCTTACAGGCATAGTAACCATTATACCATCAATTGTAATTTCATAGTTCGACGGTTCATTACTGAGTATTTTATCTGTTTTTAAATTAAGAATATATTCTCCATGCACAAACGAATCGACATCAGCAACCCCTTTAGAAACTTTATAATCATCAAGGTTGAGCCTTTTTGATACCTCTCTCTCAAAATCATCATAGTCAACAATTGTGCCGATTTGATCATTTGTATCCTGAGCTGTTAACTTATAAAACGCATCAGACATGCCCGCTTTGTTATTAAAAAGTGTAACATATGCAAATTCACCATTGATTTGCAAATCCAACTCTCTGTCTCTTGATCCGTTAAAATGAAAACTAACACGTATCTTGTCTGAAATTTCTGTTTCCGAATTTAACTTTAGTTTTATAAAGTAACCGAGCTCCTCGTTATACATAGCAGTGACAGTTTTTATACCGCTATTATCTAACACCGACACGCCCGAACTGTCTTCAAAGGTAACCGGATTATTGGTGATAGAAGTCTCTTTCAACAAAACCTTATCCGCACCCGGCACTATTTCGTCATCAGCAGATGAGTCAGTATCTTCAAATGTGTCATCAATCTCCTCAAATGTGCGAGTGCTTTCAGTATCGGGATTATTAGTATCGTCAGTCTTTTTTTCACTGCATCCGGCAAGACCGAGCATTGTTGCTAAAACTAAAATGATTGATACTATTCTTTTCACGTCAATACCCCCTTGTCATTTTCTCTTTATCTAATCGTCGGCACAAATAACGCTTATATCCTCGGGGAAGTTATAAGCATACTTTTTCAATAATAATTTCCACTCTGCGCGCGTTCCCGTATAGTAGATAGTTTGCAATCTATAACATCCGCCAAAAAGATTTTCACCAATAGTCGAGCCACTGCAAATAACAAGCTCCTTCACTTCGCAATCATTAAACGCTCCGTGCTTGATGTCAACGGCAGAATTAAAAACAAGCTTTTCCACCTTGGTTCCTTTAAACGAGTAGCTTTCCACCGTCTTGAGTGTTGTAGGAAATGAAATCTCGCCTATTGTCGCGTTCTCGAAGGCATAATAGGTTATCGCCTCTACGCCCTCCGGTATGATCAATTTATTAATTATACATTCATTAAATCCTTCGCCGATCGTTTGTTGCCTTATGGTAAGCTCATCAAACGTAACGTCCGTGAAAGCTTCACTATACACCTTACAATTTATTGTGACCGCGCCCATATTTAAGCTTTTGCATCCCTTGAATGCACACCAACCGATTGTTTTTATGGATTTGGGAATGTTTATTTTTTCAAGACTTACGCATCGCATAAACGCTCTCTGGTCGATCGTTCTTACTGTATCGGGAATATTTACTTCCTTAAGACTCGAGCAGAATCCAAACATACCTGCCGATATCGTTTTGATTCCGTTTGGCAGAGTTACTTTTTTCAGCGACGTGCAGTTATAAAATATGCTCTCTCCGTATCCCCTGATACTACTCGGGAGAATAGCTTCCTCTATTTTGGTGTTTTCGGCAAATGCATTTTCTGCAATTCCTACTACCTTTTCACCCTTATAGGTTCTGGGAATTTCTAAAATGGGATTGACCCAGTTTACTAGCCCGACCACCCAATATCCGTCACTGCGCAATTCATATACAATTACGTTAAGCTCGGTAGGTCTCGCATCCTTCCACGCAGGTATAGCTCTGTTATCTTGCGCACTACATTCTGCGCATACTCTATACTTGATTCCGGGCTCGGTCATCGTAGCCTTTTTCCATTCCTTCCAAGGTCCCCAGGCGTGATATACGTCATCTAACAGCTCTTCGTCAGTCGCGAACATACTTTCAAGCTGTGCTGCTGTAATACTTTGCTTTTTATATATAACAACACTAAATTCGTCATTAAATTTAATGTCGTCAACGGTATATTCTCGACTGCCGTCTCCATCGGACACGTCGCATTCAATCCCCGTAACTCTATCACCTTCAAAGAAAATTGTGTATTCATAGTTCTCTTGGTCATAGTTTTCAACGAGATTAAATCCGCTAACATATTTATAAGTCGAAAACGACATTTCATTTTTGTCTGAGTAAATTTGGAAACAAGAATAATATTGTTCGCCCTTTCTAAAGGTTATCATATTATTAAAATTATTCTTGGTTATAACTACCTCTACATTCCCTGTTCCGCCGAGCTTTTGCGCCAAAAAGCCGTTTTCATCATTCAACATAATACTAAAATAACTATACATCGTAATTACAAATTCGGCATTTGGGTCTATTTTTTTAACAGTAGTATTAGACAGCCCCACAGCAACGTTTCCGCCATTATTGTCTGCATTGGCAGTCGAAGTATCATATTCGGAAATAGCTTTTTTTACCGCATAGAAATTCAACTTATCCAAGCTGTCGATATTCAAAAGCTTAGTATTGTTCTCTAACAACTCATCAGCTGAATTTGCGGTGTTGCTTCCGACACCGGAGGAAATATTGCTGTTGGTATTATTTTTACTACACCCAACAAAACCGAGCATTGTCACTAAAACTAAAATGATTGATACTAATTTTTTCACAGTATGCCGCCCTCTTCCTTGGTCTTGAAATGCATTTCCAACTGTTCGATAGTAAACTTATATTCCTGATATATTACTATGCAATAATCTTCGATAAACGTTACGTCATCGACGTTATACTTTTCATTCGTATGTCCGCTTGGATACGTCTCAAATCCGGTAATCTTCGAGCCCTCATAATGAACGGTAAAGGTATAGTTATCCTGCTCGAAATCATTAACAACGTTAAATCCGTCAATATATTTATGAGTGGAAAACTCACGGGTTATTTTGTTTGAGCTCGTATCGCGTACTACTTTATTTACAAAACACGTATAGTAGTTATTTTCCCTCTTAAACGTTATCATCTGACCCATAGCGTCGATATCGTTTTCGGTAACAACTACCTCTACAACACCTGTTCCGCCAAGCCTTTGAGCCAGGAATCCGTTTACATCATTCAGCTCAATGGTGAAATACGTTACCATTGTTGTCGTGAATACCTTGTTTCTGTCGATGGGATATTCTATATATTTGTCCGATCGAGACATAAATGTGCCTGTATTACCATTGAAAAAAGGAAGGAGCGAACTATCGCTTATAATCTTTTTCGCTGAGTAAAAGTTTATTTTGTCTATGCTGTCAATAATAAAATCGTCTGTCGAATCGGGTGTTGGGGTAGGGGTTATATTAGACAATATATCATCGGATGGGTTTTGAGGGGGTAAGGGATCGGCGGAATTGCTTATATGCTGAAAAATTCCACCCTTCCCAAAGGTCAAAACTGATACAAGTACAACTGCGCAACAAATCATCGGGGTTGCAGTTGCTATAATCTTTTTCTTCTTCTTTTGTTTTTTGATATATTCATCTCTACGTTTAAGGATATTGCTGACTATCTCTTCATAATTCTTCATAACTTAATCCCTCCGTATTCAGAACTGATTTAAGAGACTGTTTCGCCCTAAAAAGCAAATTCTCAATCTGTCTTTTGGATTTATTCATTACAAGTGCCGCCTGATCGTTTGAAAAGTTTTCAAAATATACAAGCCACAAAACCTGTCTGTATTCCGCCTTTAATGTCGCAATTGCTTTATGTAAGATGATTTTGCTTTCGTTGTTTATGTACAGTCGTTCAAGGTTTTCTTCGTCTTTGATATAGCTTTCCATATCTTCGACCGGTGATAAAGAAACTTTCGAGTCATGTCTCAAATAGTCGATCGTAACGTTTCGCGCGATTGCGTATAGCCAAGTCTTAAATGAGCTTTTGCCCTTAAATCTTGGTTTTTTCGTTACGAGTTTAAAGAAAGTTTCTTGCATCAGATCTTCAGCTAAATAAATGTTATTTACATAGCTGTTGATGTATAAGATCAACCCATCCTTGTATTCCTTGACGATCAATGTTAAGCTTTCAACATCGCCGTCGAGGAATCTCCAATAGTAATTTGCCCCAGTATCCACTTTTTCCTTCTTTCACCCCTCGTCTATTAGACGGAGGAATATGTAAAAACTCTCAGTAAAAAATAAAAATTTTTATTTATTATATCATATATCCAATAAAAACTTCAATATATATTGAATTTTACCTATTATTTACCAAAAAAATCTTAATTTTACGCAAATTAAGACCTCCATCTGTGAGGTAACTAAATATTAAATTCGCACAAAGCAAGACCTCCATCTGTCGAGGGAGGTGGCTCGGCAATAAGTAAATATTCAATTTAAAATACACTTTGTTGCCGAGACGGAGGGAGAGATACATATAATATTTTTGTTTGCAATATTGTTTAATTAAACCGTTCATTTTTCTCTCCCTCAGTCAGCTCCGCTGACAGCTCCCTCGTCAGATGGAGCTAAAATTTAGATTTACACCAACACGGGCGGATATTGAATCCGCCCCTACAATTAGACATTATTATATTATTGTAGGAGAGGGGCGGAGCATCCTCCCGTGTATGCATAAAATAAAACAGCCGCACAAAACGTACGACTGTCTTATATATATCATTTATTTTTTGAACCCACTTTAATGAGCCTTGTAATTCTGATTGGCTTAAACGATGCAAGAAAGGTTACAACCGCCATAACACAATACCTGATTACAAAGAACGACTGAAACGCTGTTTCAAACCCATCGTTAACAGAAAATGCGGGTGTTCCAAACTGTCCTCTGTCTAAAAAACCTAACATAAAACATATACAAAAGTATGACAACGGCATAACAAAAGTCATTAAATAATCGAATGTTTTAGTTGTAGGGGTAATACTCCCTATTACAATACTTACTATTAAAAGTTGAGCCATCCATATATTCTGTCCATATAAGAACTTAGCTGTGTAATTATCGCCAATACAACAAATGGCATTACATAATATAAACGTTTTTTCATAAATGTTTACCTCTGATTTTTTAGCTTATCTCTCATTTCCTGTACCCAAGCCACCACTTCTTTAAACTTTTCGGTGTCTCTAACCGAATCAAACCACGCCCAACGGGAATCGGTTAGAAGATTGTTGATTATATTCATGCTGTAAAAAGAAAGCCATGCAATAGCGAACAGCTTGTGTTTGTTTCCGTTTTGGTCAATTGCATACTTCCAATCCTTACTTACTTTCAGGTTTGCAAATAATGAACCGCCAATGTCAAGCCATTCCTCTTTCAAGGACATAACGTACTTGCATTTTTCTATCGCAGAGTCAAATTCCTTCCAGCCCTCGTCATATTTTTTCTGCCCAAACAAACAAGCCGACAACACAAGCTGTTTGTATGCATAAAACATCTTCCAACCATCAGGCACTTCTCGGCCAACACCGAAAGATTCAACAACCTGCAATACTTCTCGCTGAAATTCTGCTTTCTTCTCTGCGCCAAACGCATCGGGACAACGGAGATCAAGCTCTCCGGCAAAAGTTTCGATTTTCCCCAAGCCTTTCTGAATATGGCTCTGCTCATCTTTATCTCGTGCCACAGCGCGTGTAATCAGACAATTGCGCCGACTGAAACCCGAATAGGGCGCCATGCTCAACCACTTATCAAGCTCAGATTCAGGAATAATCGTAACCATACGCTGAATTGTCGCGTAACGGTATTGGGTATCCAATAACCGCTCCGCTGTTTTTAGTGCAAGCGGCATATATTTTGCTGTTCGTTCGTCGTTACCTGCTGCATAATTACAAATGGAATGTACAAGTTTGTAGGCATATTCATCGTTGTTGGGATATTTTTGACAATATCCACGCACAAAATCAATTTGCTCCGTGCTGTCTTCACAGTAAAGCGTTTTCAGCTGCTCATAAAAATACTCTCTATCATTTTTCTTGGCATTCGCATCATTTGAAAGCAGAGCATCTACCGTAACATCAAAATAGTTGGCAATAGACGGCAGGAGTTCCAAATCAGGATAACATATACCTAACTCCCAACGTGAAATCGTTTGGCCCGTAACGCCAAAAATCTCGCCGAGCTTTTCCTGTGTATCACCTTTTTCTTTGCGTAACTGCTTAAAATTCTCCGAAAAATTCAAGTTCATATCATGTTCCTCCGTCAAAACAATTGAAGGCGCGCTCTTCTTGTTTATATTGTATCACGGCTTTGCCTTATATACAACATCACGTTCATTGAGAGAAGCTATTAAATTTCGTGAGAATCCGTCATTCCTCATCGGTTATAACGGGAGAAATAGTTACTTTTTCTTTAGATTTTTTTATAAGTATGATAACTATTGTTATCAATGCAACGGCAACAACAGCCAATATTCCGATTAACCAGAGCATAATGTTTATATTTATATCGTTCAGAGACTCAAAATAGTCCAGAATACCATTGTATATCCCCTGCGCAAACAATTCGGGGTGTTCGGATAACAACGCCGCGTCTTCGCTATTACTGATAAATCCCATCTCAAGCAACGCGGCAGGAACGGTAGCATTACCAAGAACGTAAAGCTCTGAACCCAGCTTCATACCGCGGTTTCTGAGGTTGGTTGAATCTATCATTCCCTGAAGCAAACAGCTTCCAAAATCATATGATTCGCCGCCCTCGTTCGACACAAAAACCTCTATTCCGTTTGCCGTATCCTGAGTAAACGAATTGATATGTAAGCTTATAAAGTAATCGGCATCAAAGCCTTCCGCTCCGTCTACACGAGCTTGAAGGCTTGATTTATTGTCGGTTCCAAGCACGGTTGTTTCATCGGGGCGGGATAGACAAACATCAAATCTCCCGTCTTCGATCAAAAGCTCCGCGAGAAGATGTCCGATATCAAAGGTTAGATCCTGCTCATACAAGCCGTTCCCCTCTGCGCCGTTATTGTGGTACGGCGCGGGATTGTGTCCTTGGTCAACGTATATTCGTATCTTGTCAGCTTCAAAACCCGATCCGTCACTAAATCCTCTATATTTCCATTTCAGATCGCTGACCTTTGACAACGCAAGGCACGAGCAAGCAATACCTGCCAATACAACACATAGCAGTATGCACAATATACGAATCCATATCTTTAGGCGATAAATTTTTACGTTATCTGCGCTCGGCTTGAATATTCTGCGTATCGCTGTCATTATTTTAGATTTAAGCATAAAACCACCGTCTTTCTTGGGTGTATTATAGCACATAATTGCACGAAGTGCAACCTCGTTGGGCGAAGCCCGCCTCATTTTGTGTCTGCAAGCGAAATGGAGAGATGGTTATAATAATCTCAAAAAATAAGAATTTGTGTTTTATACAGTTATTGACTCTCTCGCAAGTTTTGGGTACACTGTAATTAAGAACCGGTCCTTGATATTTTAGAATTTTACGAGGTAATTCTATGAATTCATATAACAAAGATTTTTTCAGAAAACAACTAACAACCTTACGGAAGGAACATAATTTTACACAATCTGAACTTTCAAGCAAACTTGGCATCTCTGATAAAACATACTCCCGATGGGAAACGGGCGATGGAGAACCGGATATAGCTTCACTGTCAATGTTATCAGAGATTTACAATATATCTCCGTCAGTTTTTTTCGGAAGATCTGCAGAAAATACTGTTATTGACTCACAGCTTGATGGTCTGGAGCCATCCGAAATGATACAAAAAGCATTTGAACTGCAATTTCAGGTGATCCGAGGGCTCGCAAAACGGGCATTTGATCAGGAATGGTGGAAGTCCCCTCAACCGAGTATTCAGCCTCCGCCGAATCGCGTAAATACAACAGATAACTCCATAACTGCCTATGCGGACAATCAGGTATATTCCATGATGTTTAATGGAAGTGATGCTAATATTGCGGTATCTCTTTTACCCAATGCTGAAAAATATTCCTGGCTTACCAATCATCGCAAAGGTTTGTCCACATATCTGACGCTCTTGGGCGATCCCGAGATGATACAGTGTCTGCCCTGGCTGATGTCATACGAATGCCGTGACCATTTTACAATCGATTATCTTGTAAAAAACACGGGAATTCCCACTGAAAAAGCCACAAAATTGATGGAACGAGCCACAGAGCAACAGATTGTCAAAAGCACCATCACGCATATTGGACAAAAAGAAACTGTTCTTTACCGGTTTGAAGCAAATCATATGCTTACCGCCATCATGACGCTTGCATATCTCAGTCTTCCCGATCGTGACCAAAACGGATGTGTCTATTTCAATACTCCGACATGCCTTGATATTCAACGGGAGGAAACAAAATGAATCTGTCCGAATCTATTCGTCATTTTCGCACAATGCGAAATTTAACACAAGAGGAACTTGGCAATGCAATCTCAATCAGTCCGCAAGCTATCTCAAAATGGGAGCGTGGAGAAAGTATGCCTGATGCCTCCTTGCTTCCGGCATTGGCGGACACACTGGATGTTTCATTGGATCGACTGTACGGTCGAGAAAAGTTCACAATGGATGATATAATGACAGCAATCCCCGCTTATCTGCAGACACTTCCTAAAGAAGAAAGAATGACCGGCATCCGAACAATTTCTCTGATTGCTGATATATTGAGCAAGAATTCCTTTAGAGACTGCAAAAATCAGTTGGCTGAATTGATACAAAATGGTGCTTCAGAGTACAATTCTGTACTGAACACCGCAGAAACCGGCTTTACCATCGCTTCTCTCCGATCAGAATTACCTTTTTGGGCAGTATTCTGTGAACCTAAAAACGGATGGGGAGCTGTACTAAAACCGGAAGAACGATATCGTGACGTATTTGCTGTACTCGCAGATAAGCAGGCACTGAACACGTTGTTTTCGCTATTCAATCTTCCTAATGGCTTTTCTTTCGATGAATCCTATGCTGCCGAACAGTATGGACTGACAAACGCCGAAGAAACACTGCAAAAACTGAGGAAACTCCGCACAGTATATTATCAGGATATTTCAATCGACGGTAAGATTACGCGTATATGGTTCTATCGACAGCAAATCGGTCTGATTTCTCTTTTTGCTCTGCTGAACGAACAGATTTATTATCAGAATTCATTTGCATGGCAACAGAACGCTCGTTCGTCCGCTCTGTTTAGACCGATTACAACAAAAGATTGACTTTTTGAAAAATTCAGCGATGCTAAATTTGAAAATTTTATTTTGCATTAAAAAAGCACTTGCAAATGCAAGTGCTTTAATCACGTTATATCTATTGCTCATTACTTTACCAAGCTCCCAAAGCAGCTTTTTTTGAAGTAGGAATGAAAAGGTAAGATTTAATACCGAACATCACAAAAAACAATTAAGTATTCGAAAGAATATATGTTTTTTATAAACAACGTAAGCGGTGCTTCATCGCGCTGAAGCGCCGTTTGATCCGCGTGCTTTTCATAACGCAAGCTTGTTATTTCAAAAGTATATCGATTTCCTTCCACATCTGTGTAGATAACAGTATCCCCCACGGAAAGTTCGCGGTAAAAATCGTATTGTCCCTTTTGGGTTGTTGCACCGATCTGCATAGTTCCATCATAAATACTTCCGTTAAAACGGCAAGGATATTTAGAAGTTTTACCCCAATCGGCACAGACCGGAAGCGTAGACTCATAACGCGGGAGCTCAACGATTCCAACAAAATCTGTTCTTTCAACAGACAAAACAGACATTGTATTATCTCTTCGTTCTTCCAAGACTGCATCCTGCGGTTCCGGAATTAACGTTCGCAAGGTATTTACATATCTTTCTGCCTGTTTCTCGGAATAGCTGATATTCCATCTCCACAAAGCCAGCATCAATATTGCCCCTGCGAGCAGCACTGCACCTATGATAACACAGACCCTTTGCGTCACAAGTCCGTTTTTCTTCTTCATACGTTTGTTCTCTTTCTTGTAGCGCCAAATATGATCAAAACCGTTCCGGATATTGTCATTAACAAAATATAAAGCAATACATTCGACGTATCTCCCGTTTGAGGAGGCTTACCGGGATCTTCAGGATAAGTCGGAGTCCAGGTGTTTGTCAAAACAAAGGATGATGCTCTCTCATCAACCGTCACCGTATATCCCTTCGGGACATTTCGCTCTACCACAGACCAGTTTGAACCGTCGTCCTTTGCCGACCATGTATATGACCAATGATTTTCTTCTGAAAGAACTACTGTTTCGCAGCTGATTCCGTCACGGAATATTTCCACCTCAACACTTTTCGGACGGTCGGCTTGACCCTCATCGCCCTTCCACAGCTTCAAAACCTTAAATTCTATTTTCTCGTCCGCATCGATCGGAGGCAAAATCTCTGCTTTGGGGTTCACTGAAACATCATACTGCCAACGTCCATTTTCTTCAAGCCCCGGTAATAACACCAATGCAGAATCAAACTGACAATGCAAATCGCCTTGTGTTGCCTGACTGACTACGACTAAGTACATACCCGTGCTCAGTGTATCAAAGCATACTTGTCCGCTTTGGTTTGTTTCAGCAACAGCATCCGGCTCAATGCCATAAGCAAGAATATGAGCTTCAAGCGTGGAACGGACAACGTTCCATTCGCCGACACTTTGAATACCGTTTAAAATCAAACCGGACGTGCTAAATGGCTGTGTTAAAGTATATTGAAAATCTGCAGAAACATCTGCGATTCTATAAAGCTTGACCTGAACATCAGAAAATGCCGTCTCTCCATAGCAATACGAAACTGTCAACAAACACTCTTTTTCAGGTATTATTGGCTCGACCGCATCTGACGTAGACACTGCCTGAACACCAAATGGCATCAAGCTTAAGCAAAAGCAAATCGCCAATATAATGATTCCAATTTTTCTATTAGTCATTCGTATTCCTCCCCGAAAGGCATAATCCGTTTTTCGCGTCTTTATAATTTTACTGTTTTTGCTCTGATATTACGCCATCATTTTCCTTACGTTGAGCATTCTTTGGCGGCTCTCTGTACTTAACAAGCAGGTGAATAAGAAGCACAAGGAGCATCGGTGCGGCAACTGCAGGTGTTACCAACAGAGGATCTATGCGGAATGCCTCGTTGGAGACATAAATAATCGGTTTTTCCTTAATTGTTTCAATTCTCACACCGCGCACCAGCAGACGATGGGTGTTAATACCATAAGGGGTGCAGGTAAATAAGGTGCAATAGTCCATACCCTTCACGATCTGCAGATCACTGAGTTCTCTGGGGGTGATCACCTTGACCTGATCCACCTGATAGGTCAGCACCTGATCCAATACAATGATTTGAAACGTGTCACCTTTTTCCACACGATCCAGATCAGTAAAAAGCTTGGAGCTTGGCAAGCCTCGGTGAGCAGACATAACGCAGTGTGTATTTTCACCGCCTACAGGCAAACTGCTACCTTCCAAATGGCCAACACCTTTATTCAAAACTTCTTTAGAAGTACCATGGTAAATAGGAAGTTCTACGCCGATACGGTCGATCTTCAGATATCCGATCATACCGTTGTCTGTGACACTTAACGTCTCGTTATAGCCGGAAATATTCTTATAATTCAGTAACGGGTTTTTGGTTTTATACAAAGCATCATTGTATGTGTATGCTTCTTCAAATACCGCGCTATAATCTTGTGGATCCATCTTATCTAAAGCCGATTCATAATTTACAATGGCTCGGCTTTGCGTCTTGCTGTTCCAATAATTGCTGAAAGCGGGATATAACAGAATGCAGACGCCTACCAAAAAGCCTAAAGTTAAAAAAATCACGGTCTTATGCTTTCTCATAGGCATCTCCTTTCTGTTATACTTTTAATAGAAGGAGAGAAGATCTTCTCTCCTTCCATCAAGTATCTTTAAGTAAGCTAAAATCAGTCAGTATAAACAGACATCTTCTTGTGGGTAATCAGGAATACAGCAAAGCCGATAGCCATCAATGTGCCGATAGTGATCATCCAGAATGTACCTGTTCCACCGGTAGAAGGCAATTCCTCGCCCTTGCTATTTTGAACAATAATTGTCGACAAATGATAGTTAATCTCTGAATGAATTCCATCAGTCTGCTGAATATCTGCTACTTCACCGGTTGTTTGATTTGCAAAAATGGTAAATGTTGCAGAATCGTCGCTGACAGTCACCTTTTGAGGCTTTTTCAAAGCATTATAGCCGTCAGGAGCCTTAGTTTCAACCAAGTAGTAGTCACCGTCTTTTAAACCAAGAATAACAATACGACCGTTAATTTGAGATACAACCTGATTTTTCTGCTTTGTTAAATCTCCGCCGAGATAATCAAGAAGTCTCTGCTTGCCGCCGTCCGCTTCTTTACCGTACAATTCTCTTGCATCTTCCGACGCAAGACCGCTTATCGCAAAGCTGGGGCAATTCAAGCTGTCAATTATATAAACGCCTTCAATATTTGTAGGAATAACGTAAACGGGATTTTCAAGAGCTTCATCTGAATAAATTTCAAAAATTGCGTTCTGAAGGTTTTCGCGTGTAACGGAATCTTCCTTAATCAAACCAATACCGTATGTAGTTGTTACAACTCTATCCTCTTCACCCGAGAAAACGTCGTGAGGAGTAACCCATGAAAGGTAAACGGTATTATAGAGATTTGTGTCGCTGGTTTTACCGATTTTAGCAGTAGGTTCAACAGCGGCTTCATACATAATTTCAACCGTTGTCTGTGCTGCGAACTTGGATTCTATATTTTCGGGGAATTTAAGAGTGTACGGACCGGGCTTTTCTACAGTATCATCACCCTCAATAGTGTGATTCTTTAACCACGGAATTGTAATACGGAACTGGTCATAACCAAGGTGTACAAGATACCAATCGGCGTCGTTGCGATTTCTTTGAGCTTCGGGTGTATCTCCCCAGTCTCCGAGCCACTTCCATTCTCCTGTATTGTCAACGTCGCCAACAGGCAAATAATAACCTTTTTTCAATTCTACGCCGCCAACTTTAACAGTAAAGCTATCAAATTCCGCCCAAATCGCATCGCCCTTTACGTCATTAACCTGATAGTATTTAATTATCTGATCGCCATCATAGTTAGTTGCATTGAAAGAAATCTTATAAGTAACCAAATCGCCGATATTTGCTGTGCTTGAATCACCGAAAGTGTACTCATCGGGAGTTTCCATAACGTCTTCCTTTGCAGCCGTAACAACCTGCTTGTTAATAACACCCGGTTTCTGGTTCTTATCAATAATTTCTGCATTTGGCGCACTTGAGTCAATAGTTACAGCAGCGCCCAAGCTACTTGTAATAATATAGTAACCATAGGGTAAATTATTAAATTCTATTTTAGGTGACTGTACGTTTTTCTGCTCTTGGGTAAAAGCAACCTTAACGCCATCCTCTAATACGAGCTTTGTTAAATACTCAATAAGCTCTGAATCATTTGTTTCTTTAATCCGTTTTAACTTTCTCTGCAATTCCCAAAAGTTCTGCATCGGATTTTCCTTTAACATCTGCCTCCACGTCGTTTATCGCGGCAGTAAACACCTCTTGTGTTTCGATCTGTACCATTCCGTTTTGAAGAATAAACGTAAATGTGCTTGTGACAAGATAAGCAACAACAATACACAATAGCAGCCAACGCTGAAACGTATTTGCGATACGTTCGCCGCCTTTGTTTCGGGTAAATCTCTCGTGGCTCAAAAGAGATACGATGATAATAGCACAGCCGACAGCTATAGCATTACCGAGAATCATCGGAACTGTAGCACCCTTAACAAATTCAAATGCATAAGATGAGTCGTCCATATTGGTGAGAAAAATCAAAATCATATGGATAACTTCACAAACAACCGCGATACAAATACCGTAACCTTCCGCTTCCATCAGCATAATAAAATGCTCTTTCGAAGCAGCCGTTTTCATAGCGTTGGAAATTACAGCTTCAAGCCGTATCTTCCAACTCCCGCCCTTTTCAGCAGACCGATATTCCCGATCATTCATCGGCTTGGCTCTCTCGGTCGGAGGCTTGGGTTTCAAAACTGACAGGCCATATTCACGGCAGAGGGCATCGGATTTTTGCATCAGCATTCC
>SVRB01000118.1 GCA_015065045.1 Oscillospiraceae bacterium
AGCCCCACTCCCTACCAATGCAAATATCGTTTTACCAAAACAGTAAACCTTCCACTAACCAAGGAGGGCTCCAAGGGAGGAAATTCCTCGGTCGTTTTAGGGGTAGGAGTCAAGAGGAGGGGAAATCGAAATCCCCTCCTCTTGTGCCTTCTTTTGTTACTTTCTTTGCACGCAAAAAAATAACGTAAAAAAAGATAATATTATTATGAATTTAAAACAAAAAACGCTTACGCGTTTTTTTAAAAAAGGGCATAATTAGTCAGGAGCTTCGCTCCCGAACCCACACAAAAGAGGCTTTTTGAAAAAAAGCCCCTCTTGACACCGCAAAAACTTTAAAATATTTTCTATATTATTTTTTCAAAATAATAATTTATATGCGCTTTTTGATAAAAAGCCCCTCTTGACACCACAAAAACTTTAAAATATTTTTCTATATTATTTTTTCAAAATAATAATTTATATGCACTTTTTGAAAAAATCACCTCTGGACTCCGCAAAAACTTTAGAAAAATCAATTAACGCAAAAAAATTCCCCTGAAAAATCAGGGGAATTTTTATTTTAGCTTTACGCCATAAGCTTGTCGAGGTTTTCCTTAATAGCAAGGAGGAAGTCCTTTGTATTGAGGGCTGTTGCGTTTCCGCCTTCCCACAAGTTAACAAGGTCTTTTGTCATCTTGCCCTGCTTGAGTGTTACGATACAAGCTTCTTCAAGCTTCTTTGCAAAGTCGCAAAGTTCGGGAATGTTATCAAGCTCACCACGCTTGTTAAGAGCGCCTGTCCATGCAAAAATTGTAGCCATGGGGTTAGTTGATGTTTCTTCACCCTTGAGGTGCTTGTAGTAGTGACGAGTAACTGTACCGTGTGCAGCTTCATATTCGTAGTTGCCATCGGGAGATACGAGAACTGATGTCATCATAGCCAATGAACCGAATGCTGTAGATACCATATCACTCATAACGTCTCCGTCGTAGTTCTTACAAGCCCAGATAAATCCGCCTTCTGAACGAACTACACGTGCAACAGCGTCGTCGATAAGTGTGTAGAAGTATTCGATGCCTGCTTCTTCAAACTTTGTCTTGTATTCTGCATCATAAATTTCCTGATAAATATCCTTGAATGTATGGTCATACTTCTTGGAAATTGTATCCTTTGTAGAGAACCAAAGGCTCTGCTTTGTATCAAGCGCATACTGGAAGCAAGCGCGTGCGAAGGATGCGATAGATGTATCCTTGTTGTATGAGCCCTGAAGTACGCCGGGACATTCGAAATCGTAAATTGTTTCTCTGAATGTTTCTTTGCCTTCGTTGTTTGTGAAAACAAGTTCAGCCTTTCCTTCTTCGGGAACTCTGTATTCTGTTGCCTTATAAATATCACCGTAAGCGTGACGAGCGATTGTAATAGGCTTCTTCCATGTTCTTACAACGGGCTTGATTTCGTCGATAAGAATAGGAGCTCTGAATACTGTACCGTCGAGCATAGCACGGATTGTACCGTTAGGGCTCTTCCACATTTCGTGGAGGTTGTATTCGCTCATTCTCTGCTGGTTAGGAGTAATTGTAGCGCACTTTACGCCTACGCCATACTTCTTGATTGCGTTTGCAGAATCCTTTGTAACCTGGTCATTTGTCTTATCTCTTTCGGGAAGACCGAGGTCATAGTATTCTGTCTTGAGGTCTACGTAAGGTGTAATAAGTTCATCCTTGATAATTTGCCAGATAATTCTGGTCATTTCGTCTCCATCCATCTCAACGAGGGGAGTAGTCATTCTAATCTTTGCCATTGTGTTTTCTCCTTTTATTTGTAATATTTTATTTGTCTAACTAAACACGCTTCCCTACCACCGCATTCAGCGGTGGAAAGGAAACATATTATTCTTAAATTATTTTGCAAGACCTGCAGCGTAGTAGTTCATCAAGCAGCCTTCTGTGATGATAAGCTTTTCGTCTGCTGTAAGACCCTTGCAGTAAAGTGTAATATCCTTTACGCCGTCAGCAGTAATAACCTTTGCGGGAATTTCTTCCTTACCGGAAAGGATAGCTTCTCTTACGCCGGGAACGAAGAGGTAATCGTTTTCTGTGTAGTTGAATTCAACGTCCTTTTCAATTGTGAAAGGAACGATACCCCAGTTAATGCAGTTTGAACGGTAACGCTTTGTAGCGTATTCGTAGCAAACGTTTGCAAAACCACCGAGAACCTTCTGGCAAGATGCAGCCTGTTCACGAGCTGAACCGTCACCGGGTCTCTTTGCAAATACGCAAGAACCGATTGTTGTCTTGTTGATATCTCCGCCAACCTTTGCCAATACTTCTGCGATTTCAGCAGGAGCATTACCTTCCTGACGTGCAACTTCGAGAGCCTTTACAGCCTTTGATCTCTCAACGTATTCGGGAACACGGCGAGAAAGTGCAAATTCAGAAAGCTTCAAGGGGTTAGAACGGTAAGATGATGTTTCGCCTGAAGGAATAAGTTCGTCTGTTGTAGTAACGTCATCGTGAATAACAGCGCAGAGCTTAACCAACATATCATCATCGAGTCTGTACATCTTGGGCCAGTCTGTGATATTAGGACCGAAACGGAGCTCATATTCGGGTTCGGGATTGCCAAAGCCGTTGTAAACTCTCTTTTCGTAAATTGTAGGATCGAACTTGTATTCATGTTCGGGAACTGTATATTCGATATCAGTTGCAGCAGTAAGAACACCGTGGTTAGCAGCTGTTGCAGCAATAGAACGAGCGTCCATAAGAGCTACTGCGGAGATCTGTCCCTGACCGGGCTTTGAACCTTCGCGGTTTGCAAAGTTTCTTGTAGCGTGACGGATAGAGAAGCCGTTGTGAGCGGGTGTATCGCCTGCACCGAAGCAAGGACCGCAGAATGCGGGTTTAATTACTGCGCCTGCAGACATAAGCTTTTCGCTTGTACCGTCTCTTGTGATCGCCATATTGATAGGAGCAGATGAAGGATATACAGAAAGATCGAAATATGTATTTCCGATAGACTGATTTTCAAGGATAGCAGCAGCTTCAACGAGGTTTTCGTACATACCGCCTGAGCAGCCTACGATAACGCCCTGGTCAGCAACAACCTTGCCGTCAACAATGTTTCTGCAAAGATCCATTGTAACCTGATTTCCAAGGCTCTTCTGACATTCAGCTTCAGTTTCCTTGAAGATCTTTTCAGGGTTAGCCTGGAGTTCGTGAATTGTAAATGCCTTAGACGGATGGAAAGGAAGCGCGATCATGCTTTCCATCTTGGAAAGGTCGATCTTAACGATTGAATCGTAGTATGCGCCTTCTTCAACCTTAATTTCGTTATAAGCTTCGGGTCTGCCTACATTTTCGTAGAATTCCTTAACTACGCCGTCTGTTTCCCAGATAGAAGTAAGACAGCTTGTTTCTGTTGTCATTACGTCAACGCCGATACGGAAGTCCATAGAAAGATCAGCAACGCCGGGACCTGCAAATTCAAGAACCTTGTTCTTAACGTCTGCGTTCGGGAATGTCTGAGCAACCAAAGCGATAGCAACGTCGTGAGGACCGATACCGTGAGGAAGCTTGCCCTCGAGCCATACGAGAACAACCTCGGGAGAATCTACGTCGTATGTATTTTCAAGCAACTGCTTTACAAGCTCTCCGCCGCCTTCGCCAACACCGAGTGTTCCGTAGCAGCCGTAACGTGTGTGTGAGTCTGATCCGAGGATCATACCGCCGCATTTTGCAAGCATTTCACGAGCGTACTGGTGGATA
>SVRB01000119.1 GCA_015065045.1 Oscillospiraceae bacterium
GTCCCCCTCCCTCTCGGAGGGAGGCTTTTGCGTGCCGTTCTACTGCGGATAGTGGGTTCGGGCTTCTGCCCGATCGTGCGTGGATTGCCACGCGCTATGCTTGCCCCAGAGTTGAATCAATAACAACTAATGCGCCATTGAAACATAATTGTTCCTATGGTATAATAGTAGTGCTTCGAAGCAAAGTAAAAATGTGTAAAGGAGAAAAGATGTTTTATTTGTCAGAAAATCTAAAGAAATATCGCATTATGAAAAACCTTACCCAAGAGGATGTTGCAGAATATTTGGGGCTAACCCCTCAAAGCATTTCTAAGTGGGAACGCGGTGAATGTTATCCAGATATAACTTTTTTACCCGCCTTGGCAAACATATTTGAAACAAGTATAGATCTGCTTATAGGTATGGACACGATACGAGCGCAAGAAACACGCTATAATATTCACAAAAAGGCATCCGAATTCCAGCGTGACGGTGATTATATTTCGGCGGAAAAGGTATATAGAGATGCTTTGCTGATATATCCCAACAAGCCCGGAATGATTTTGGGTCTTGCAGGTGTGTTAGCCCTGCAGAATAAGTCAGAAGAAGCAATTGAGTTAATGGAACGCGGTTTGCCTATATCTATCAATGAAAAACAAAAAGCAACAATGCGTGCTACGCTTTGTTTTTTATATTTGAAGTGCGGAAAAGTAGAAAAGGCAAATTCACTTGCGTCTGAACTTCCGCATACAAGAGAAAGTCGCGAAGTTATTCAGCCGCTGATTCAAATGGGACTTGGCGAGCCTGAAATAAATGACCATATTCGAAATATATTACTCGGCGATGGAAAGAGCATTTGGTGATTATCCATCAACTTCAAAAAACACAAGAAATCCATTGTCGCCCCGCTTCGCGCGGGGCTTTTCTTTGCTTTCTGCATATCAAAAAGCCACCACGAAAATCGTGGTGGCTAATTTCATTTTACCGCTAATTTTGCAGACTCTCGGCTTCGTCCTTTTTTGTTACTCAAATTCTTTTTTGATAATGGAAAAGGGAGAGATAATGTCCGCCTGTATACTTGTCGGTGACGGCAAGAACCAATCCTCAAGCTTTACTTCATCGAAAAGCATATTATACTGAAGCCAATAATACATCTGAAGCATATGGTTATCATCGCCCACAGTCGCATTATTGATCGGATGATATTCATAAGCTGTATTCTCCGTGTTATAAGTCCACCAACCGTACGTGTTGATTGCGGAAATATTATCGGACAACTGCTGTAAGAATGCCATATACGGTGTCTTGGGTATGCCCAAAATGTCAAACATTCTGGGCGCGAGGAAATTAATGCTTGTGAATTCTTTAGCATTATCCTTGAAGTCGAAGTTGCCCCAGAACATATAGGGTACGGCATATTTTGCCTGCATAGCCTCGGTAGATGAGTTTGATGGAAGTCCGAAATATCTGTCGTACATACTGTTCGACAATGAGGGCTGATGGTCACCGTAGAATACGACCAACGTTTCCTCGTCCTGACTCTCGAAATATTCCAAGAACTCTTTAAGTGCCTCGTCGGATTTCTTTATACAAGAAAGATATTCCTCAGTACCTCTGAAATTATCGGAATCCGTAAGATTTACAGTCGGCTCAAAACCGTCAGTACTGTATCCGCCGTGATTCTGAATAGTTACGGCAAAGGAGAACATAGGAGTTCCCTCTTCTCTGCTTTCATATTCGCTGATAATTTTATCATAAACGCACTCATCGGTTACGAGAGTGATACCTCCGCTCGAAGTTTCAGAGCGATAGGTTTCGTAATTCTCAAAATCCTCGATAAAGTAGGTCTGATCGAAACCAAGCCAGTCATAAACGTAATTTCTGCTCCAGTTCTTAGCAGGCGCAGGATGCATACCTACGGTATGATATCCGTAAGAATTCATCACATCTACAACAGAATAGCAGTTTTTCTCATTGAGATAAAGATTATATGCTACCGTGTTAAGCGGTAAGAACGCCATAGTATTACCGGTCAAAAATTCAAACTCAGAGTTAGCTGTATTTCCGCCGTAAACGGAAGCAAGAGCAAATCCCTTTGACACGTTTGGCATATCGTTTGTCAAGGAATTATAGTATTCAAGAACGTTTACGTCAGTAGGCATTTCCTTTCCGAGAGATGCAGATACTGATTGAAGATCCGAAAACGTTTCGTTCATGATAACTATAACGTTTGGCAGCTTCTTATTTGGATCAGGCGTCACCTCAGGGTTAACCGGTTTGGGTGGATTTGCACTCAGATAATTATTAATCATATCCTGCAAGGACTCGGTAGAATAGCCGTGAGGCTCATTTACCTTGGAGGCATATACAGATCGGATAAGGCTCAGATAAAAGCCGTTATACTGACTGCTTCTGAAAGACCAGTATTTATCTTTATAACCGATTGCTTTTACGCCCGCGGACGATGAAACGATCAGAACTACCAAAATACAAGAAAGTGCTGAAGCAGAAGCTGAGATCAGTCTTGTTTTCCAATTCTTGATACTCGGAAACTTGGTTTTAAAGAAAATTATCAAGGCCGCCGCAAGAATAAAGAATGAAAACAGAGTTGCATTCATTATTATATACTTATATCCGCCTGCAACAGTCATAGCGGTACTGATAGCATATATATCGGAAAACTGTATTTCCATATTTCGCGTCTGAACAACGAAATTGTCGAGCACGGCTATTGTCATAGAGATGACAAGAACTACAAGAACGGAAGCCTTGACGTTTGTCGTAATCGCTGATAAAATGAAAACCACACCAACGATGAACACTACGTTAAGAATTACCTTCAGCGGTCCGATATATCGGATACCGGGAGAAATGGCGATCTGCATTAGCCAGAATACAACGAACGACCAGACGATAACGGTAAACACAGTATAAGCTATGTGCGTTGTATCCTTAACCTCGATCTTTATGGAGATCGCAAAGAAAAACAAAATTGATATGATCGGGAAAAAGAATATGCTCAAGCCCAAGGAAGATGCAAAAAGACCAAGCAAAACGGAAGTAAATACCAACAAAGACAAATATTTTTTATCTTTTACAAAGCTAAGCTTAATCGGAAAAACGGAGTTTTTAATAAACTTAACCAAGGCTTCCCAAAAACTTTTTAATTTATCCTTCATTTTAATTCCTTAAATCTACAATAATTATCACTTTGTGTATTATACTATAATATGAACCAAAAGTCAACAATAAATAAGGAATGAATTGTTAACTCAAGATTAAGTTTTGAATATTTTGAGATAAATCATGAAAAATTGTTGACAAACGCGTTAAGATGTGATAAAATAGATGCGCTATGAAGTGGAGTAGTAGTGATCATTTGACGTCACAGAGAACCGTATTTGGCTGAGATTACGGTACGGCAAACTCACGAAGTCGCCACGGAGCTGCGAATATGAAGTTACAGTAGTTTTCGCCGTTATCACGCGTTAAGTGATCGAGTGTGTTCATTTTTGAGCAAATTCAGGTGGTACCACGGCTTTGTCGTCCTGTTTATTAACAGGGCGTTTTTTATTTTATAAATATTCTTTAAGGAGATAAATCATGAAAAAAGAACTTGCCAAGCAGTATGATCCCTCACAGATAGAGGACAGACTGTATGCAAATTGGTGTGAAAAAGGCTATTTCACACCCTCACTTGATGACAACAAGCCCCCCTTCTCTATCGTTATCC
>SVRB01000120.1 GCA_015065045.1 Oscillospiraceae bacterium
CGTAACGTGTGTGTGAGTCTGATCCGAGGATCATACCGCCGCACTTTGCAAGCATTTCACGAGCGTACTGGTGGATAACAGCCTGGTTTGCAGGAACGTAAATACCGCCATACTTGTGAGCAGCTGAGAGACCGAAAGCATGGTCATCTTCGTTAATTGTACCACCAACAGCACAAAGTGAGTTGTGGCAGTTTGTCATTGCATAAGGAATGGGGAATTTTTTAAGTCCACTTGCTCTTGCAGTCTGGATGATGCCTACGTATGTGATGTCATGAGAAATCAAAGCATCAAACTTAATACGCATCTTCTTGGGATCGCTTGAAATATCGTGCGCTCTCAAGATTCTGTAAGCCATCGTCTTATCACGAGCGGCTTCAACATTGGCCGGTGCAGTAAATTCGGGTTTACCGTTTACTATAGTTACACCTTTTTTGATCATTTCTACCATAGAAAATTCTCCTTATAATATTTATAATATTTTTTTATTAACAAAAACTTGTTCTAAGTTGTATATAAGCCAAGTTACTGCAAGAAGATCTGCGCAACCTCCTGCACTCAGCCTTTTTTCCGTAAGCTCTGTGTCAAACTCTTTGATCTTTTCCATATCCGCATTGTAAAGAGATTTTGATCTTATCTTTACGTACTCTGCCATTTCCCTTCCGCCTCTGTTTATCACGTTCGTATCATCAACAATACTCATCAGATACAAAAGCGTACGAACCATAGCCGTATTTTTATCTATTCCCTTATCAAAGCATTCTTTCATAAACGGATACGAAAACATTCTTACCGTCAAAAATCCCGACTCAGCCTCGCCTCTCGGACCTTTTATGCCGTATTTTTTGTATATTCTCTCTCCGTTCGACATCTGGCTGTCGTTATTTATTAAAGAATAATCATTTACACATATTCCGCTTACTGTCTTTGCAACGGTAAGACAAATATTTTCGATATTTATAATCTCACCAAGTCGGTAAAGTCTGCCTACAGCCATACACACAAGACCCGCTGAAAATATTATTCCCTTATGGGTATTTACTCCACCCGTTGCCTTGTACATCGCATCCTCTGCTTCAATACCGATAACTCGAGCATCCGGAAATGATTCGCTTTCGCTAACATCAGCAGTATTATATCCGTATTCGGTAAACCTATAAAAATACGGAAACAAAGAGTCTGCGCTTTTTATAAAAGTATTTATATCCATATCGTTATGCGCGCCGCTGTTATCACTGTCGACAAGTCCGGGCTTTGGTGTTGCGCTGACCTCGTCTATCAAAGCTTTTCTCGCAAGCTCGCTTACGATATCAAATATTTTATTTGTATTCATTCTTTATCTTTTCTATTATAGGCTTAGCCGCATCGGAAGTAAGAAAATCGTACGTTACGTCGGGAACTTCCATTCTTATTTTTTCAAAATCTCCCTCAGCAAGAAGCTTTCTCACTCGGCTTGCGCTTATAATATCTCCCTCTTCGTCTGCCTTTCTCGGTATGATAAAAAGTCTATCCATATTAAACTCAGGCAATATCTTTTCCAAAGAGGCGTTATATTCTCTTGTTACTTTATCGAATATTTCTTCGCCAACGAACCTTTTTCTGATATTCAAAGCAGGTGCTATATATCTTTCAAATATCCTTACGTCGATCTGCGTATGAGCCTTCGTTACCTCAGAATACTCCTTCAGAAAATACGAAGGAAACGTCGCGTTTGAAATAATATAGTTACCCGCATGAAGAACAGTTACGTTACCGAGATCTGAAACACCCTTCTCTACAAGTGAAAATCTTACGTCGGCAGGAAAAATTGATTTATCCTCGCTTAAAACAAATATGTAAAGATTATCACAATGCTTGGAAGCATATTCAACAAGGTAACGATGCCCGTTTGTAAATGGGTTACAGTTCATAACAACGGCTCCGTTATTACCCTCTTTTTTGTACTGAGACAGAGAACGTACAAACTCATTTATTCCACCGCCTCGCTCCATAAAAATCGCCTTATCGGCTCTTTCTATGAGCTTAAATCCAAACGAAGCAAACATCTCTTCGTTTTCCGGCTTGGTAAATATCGTTATATTCTTATTTCCGTCATCCAAAAGTCTGTTAACAAGATGGGATATAATTTTGTTGGAAAGCCCCGTACCTCGAGCTTCTTCCGAAACGGCAACGCATTTTATCGTCGTTCCCGAATATCCGCCGCAAGCAAGCGCTCTTCCATCATCGTTAAACAAAGCCGCCATATAATCGAGTTTTTCATATCTAAGCCCCGAAGCTTCAAGCAACTTGTTTACTTCAGCCATTGAGAGTTTAAAGCTTGGTGAAACCTCGCGAAGCTCAACATCGAAAAAATCACTCATCTGAAAGTACCCTTTCAATTTCACATAAAAGCTCTTCGGTAGTATGCTTCCTTGAACGCGAGCACGCGTGGGCAGGACTACCGCAGATCAAACATTTCCTTTCAGGCATTCCGAAATCGGAACGGGATACGGGAATTTTATCGACGTTTATAACGTCAATATCATAAAGTCTTCCTATCCTTTCTCTGTCTTCAACCTCGGTCATAAGTTTTTTCAATTCTTCTGCCGAAATATCCACACAATAGAACGCCTCAGGGCCTGTTTTTTTGTTTCTGTAAGTTTTATACTTCACACAGTATCCCTCAAGGGCAGCTTCAATAGCAGAAGTGCCCTTTTGGAATATTTTTTCTGTCATTTTGTTTTGTTTTACCTTTCCCGGCATAACCACCGTGAAAGATATAAGAGGACATTTATACTTATCAATAAGCTCCGATTGACAGAAGGCTCTGTCTTCTTTGCTTTCAAGCATATCCTCAAGAGTTACGGCAATTTCGGTCATAGCCTATCAGTCTTTGATATTCTTGATAACGTCGATAACCGAACCGTCTCTGTAAGTAACAACAGCAACAACCTTGTCTCCGAAAGGAAGATCATCCGGTACGCCTGAAAGCTTTTCAGCCTTCTGCTGAAGAGCATCAATAGTTGTTACGGGAAGTCCTGCTTCACGAAGTCTTGCTTCAATTTCAGGACGAGCAGGGTTTACAGCAATTCCGTGGTCTGTTACGAGAACGTCAACGTCCCATCCGGGTGTAATTACTGTATTTACCTTCTTCATTACGGTAGGAAGTCTGCCTCTCATAAGAGGAGCTGTAATAATTGTGAGCGCAGCGCCTGCAGCTGTATCGGGATGTCCGCCGATAGCGCCTCTGATAACGCCGTCACTGCCGAGAAGAACGTTTACGTTAAAGTCAACGTCAATTTCAAGAGCTGACAAAATTACAACGTCGAGCTGATTCTGAGCTGAACCCTTGTCGTAAGGACTTGCGTATGAAACAGCATCTATCTGATGGTGGAATTCGTTATTCTTAACACTTTCTGCCGCAACAGAGTCGAACGTCTGTACGTCAAGTATTCTTCTAACGAGTCCCTCTTCGTGCATACTTGTGATCTGTGCTGTAATACCGCCGAGAGCAAAGCCGCACTTAATATCTTTTTCGATCATCTTGTCGCGCAAGAATCTTGTTACCGCCAAAGAAGCGCCGCCGGAGCCTGTCTGCATAGAGAAGCCATCGTAGAAATAACCTGATGCTTCAATAACGTCAGCAGCAGTCTGAGCGATAAGAAGGTCGTGGGGGTTCTTTGTAAATCTTGTTGCACCTG
>SVRB01000121.1 GCA_015065045.1 Oscillospiraceae bacterium
TTCTTGAGGATGATGTGGGCAGATTTTATTTTGCCGGGCGATACGTTAACATCGGCCTCTTCTTTCAACGCCTGGCTTATGGTTTCTGCCGTCACATCATCCTCAAGAACGACAGTACACGTTTCAATAAGTCCGAGCGATGCCTGAATATCACTCATTGACGATTTCTTATTACTCCAGTCAGAGTTATACACACCGATTTTCACGGAAGACGAATAAACAGGCGCTACCATAAAATTCGAATATATAAAAGCAGCCACTCCGCCAACCACACAACACAATACTATAATGAGCCAATTATTCATCAATCGTCTCAAATAATCTTTCAAATCAATATATTCCATGTTACCCTTTCCGATCAATATTTTATCGACCGTTTATAAGTTTTCACAATTCATTTTCATATAATTATACCACACAGCATTGCAAAAATCAATATGTTTTTGTTTTTATTTTCTCAATTTACTATGCAAATATCACATAAAAGCAATCAATCACACTTTTTTGTAATGTTTGATCATTCGCCCCTGTTCTGTTTATTATGAAAAATAATTGACTTTTTTAATCGGTTAGTGTAGAATGTACATAGGTGTTCACAAAATCACACCAATAAACTCAGGAGATATGTGAATGAAAAAAAGAAAATGGAAACCGGGCGACAGATACGACGGATATAAGCTCAAGAACATCGACCCGATCATCAGACTTATGCCCTACATTATGAGATACCGCAGCGACTCACTCAATATGTTTTCTTCAAGCATTGATATAACCAATGCTGAAAAATACATAAAACAAAAGCATGAGGAAGGCTATACCCACTTCGGTCTGTTACACTTGATCCTTGCGGCATACGTTAGAACAGTGTCTCAAAGACCCGCCATTAACCGTTTTGTTTCAGGACAAAAAATATATGCCAGAAAAAACATTGAGATCTGCATGACTGTCAAAAAAGAGATGAAGCTCGATGCTCCCGAAACGTGTATAAAAATGGTATTTGAGCCCGATGCTACCCCCGTTGACATTTACAACAAATTTAACGATATAGTACAGCAGTCAAAGACTGAAGATGAAAACAGCAGTTTTGATAAGACGATCAAGCTGCTTAACTATATTCCCGGATTTATTTTTAAGTTTGTTATGTTCATCTTGAGAACGCTTGACTATTTCGGGATACTTCCAAGATTTTTGCTCAAGGTTAGTCCCTTCCATGCATCAATGGTTATAACGTCTATGGGTTCACTCGGTATTCCACCTATATACCATCACATCTATGACTTTGGAAACATCCCTCTTTTCGTAGCATACGGAAAAAGACGTAAGGTTCGCGAAATGAACGCCGAAGGAGAAACAGAAGAAAAGGTTTACTCGGATATTTGCGTCGTAACAGATGAGCGTATATGTGACGGATATTACTACGCATCAGCATTTAAAATGCTCCAAAGACTTATCAGATCTCCCGAAAAGCTTGACACTCCCCCGGAAGAAATAATTGAAGACGTTGAATAATACTAACACACGGGCAAAACCGCCCGTGTGTATTTTTATAACACATAGCTTACGCCGTGTGAATATGGTGGATTTTGATTAGGGCTCTGCCCTAACACCCGCAAAAGAAGCTTTTTGAAAAAAGCTCCTTTTGAATCCGCAAAAACTTTATAATATTTGTGTGCAGATAACCTTAATTTTCTTCCGACATTGTCGCCCGGACGCAAATTACTACATTTTATTCTTGCATAAATGGTTTTGTTGTGATATAATAAGAAAAGCTGATGTTAATTACTGCGACGAAAGGAGAAAGCTCGTGGAAAATAAGAAAAGCATAAAGCTTGTTACCAAGAACAAAAAGGCGTACCACGACTTTTTCGTCGAGGACACCTATGAGGCGGGAATACAATTGTTTGGCACAGAGGTCAAATCCATCAGACAGGGTGCTATCAACATCAAAGACTCCTATTGCGTTATTGATAAGGGCGAGATATTTGCAACGGGTATTCATATCAGCCCGTATGAAAAAGGTAATATATTCAATAAGAATCCCTTACGCGACAGAAAGCTTTTGATGCATAAAAAAGAGATCATGAAGCTTTTGGGACTCATCGGTAAGCAGGGATATACGCTTGTTCCTCTGTCCGTGTATTTTTCAGGCTCAAAAGTTAAGCTTGAAATCGGACTTTGCAAGGGTAAAAAGCTTTATGACAAACGTGATACCGAAGCCAAGAAGCAAGCAGACAGAACAATAGAACGCGCTATGCGAGAAAGAAATAAGGAGTAGGGTTAGTACAATGATAAACAAAATACTTGACGTAGAAATAAACTACAGTAAGCTCGACTGTGAAAAAACAGACTATAAGCCTAAGCTCCACGTTTATATTGCAAACGATGCAAAAGAGCTATTGTCTTATTCACCTAAAAGACCAACTATGCTTATTCTTCCCGGCGGCGCATATAAGGGTACCGCTGAAAGAGAGGCAGAGCCTATCGCTCTGTATTATCTGGCAAAAGGATATAACTGCTTTGTATTGAGATATAGCTGCGCACCTGCACGCTTCCCCGTTTCGCTTGCTGAAGCGGCAAAAGCGTTGCTTATGATAAAGGAAAACGCTGAGGAATGGCGTGTTGACACCGATAATATATTCGTGTGCGGCTTTTCTGCCGGCGGTCACCTCGCAGCAAGCCTCGGTGTATTTTGGGATAAGCTTTTTTTGAACGATATTACAGGGACAAGCGGAGACGATCTCAAATTCAAGGGACTCATTCTTTGTTATCCCGTGCTTTCAGATAACGTAGAAAGAAGACTTTTGGGTTCTGTAAAATCATACGAAAATCTGCTTGGTGAAAAATGCGAGGATAAAAAGGCTGTAGAGCTTCTCAACCTTGAAACACAGGTAAGCAGCAGTACACCTCCCTGCTTCATTTGGCATACTTATGAGGATCAGGCTGTGCCTGTTGAAACAACACTTACGTTTGCTCTTGCCTTGCGTAAACATAATATACCGACGGAGCTCCACGTATTCGAGCACGGCAGACATGGCAGAGCAACGGGAACTCTTACAACGTGCGACGTTGAAACCAGAGCGAAAATTTGGATGGACCTCTCGGTTGATTGGATGAACGAACGTCACGGACAGCAAAGCTGATATTTGTATCGTGCCATTTCAGGCACAATATATAAACATGGGGGCGTAAAGGTCTCGACGGGGACTTTGAACCATGTTAAGCGGGTAGAGATGCAGTACCTCTTTAAACAACTGTACTTTTTAAAATTAAACGCTAACGAAAACGTAGCACTCGCTGCCTAAGTGCAGCGCGTCTTACCGAAGACCACCGCGACTTCGGATAAGGCGTCAAATAGCGGTACTCGTGAATCATGAATTTTCGTTTATAATGGTCATGCACTAAAACGATACGCATAATAAAGCCTGTTTGCCGGCAGTATTACGCGGAAATAAAAAAGACAGACTGCACCCGGAGAAAGATGTGAGAATAGGTTTTCGGACAGGGGTTCGACTCCCCTCGCCTCCACCAAAAGCGAAAAGGTACTCATTTTTG
>SVRB01000122.1 GCA_015065045.1 Oscillospiraceae bacterium
CGAAAGAAAACGGCTTTGATAAAGCAGCGACAGGTCATTATGCAGAAATTTATTTTGATGAAGACAGTAACAGATATTGCATAAAAAAAGCTAAGGACGAAAAAAAGGACCAGAGCTATATGCTTTGGCACTTAACGCAAGAACAGCTTGAAACACTTTACTTCCCTCTTTCTTCAATGACAAAGGAAGAAATACGCGAGGAAGTCAAAAAGACAAGCTTTGCTTATCTTGCAGATGCTAAGGAAAGTCAGGAAATATGCTTTATTCCCGACAACGACTACGCATCATATATCGAAAAAAACAAAGGAACGTTCCCCGAGGGCGATTTTATCGATGCTGACGGCAAAGTAGTTGGCAGACACAAGGGAATTATCCATTACACAATAGGACAGCGAAAGGGGCTCGGCATAAGTCTCGGCGCTCCCGCTTATATAACAAAGATCGACCCTGTCAACAACACGGTAACTGTTGAAAAACAAAGCGACGTTAAGGGCAACACACTTCTCGCAAATTCCATAAACTCACAGCTTATTAACGTTGAAGAAGGCGTATGTTATGACCTTGACGTAAAAATACGATACGCAGCAAAGCCGATGAAAGCTAAGGTCGTTATCGAAAACGGAATTGCTAAGGCGGAATTTGATTCTCCGGTCAGAGCAATCACCCCCGGACAAAGCGCTGTATTTTACTTGAATGATTTAGTCGCTTTCGGCGGTATCATCATATAGCACATTTTAAACACTTGATTTGTCAGAAAGGAACAGTATTATGGCAAACGGAGAAAAATTAAACAGAGAGCTTTATTTAAAGTTTGAATTTTGCTCTTTCAGAGAGCTTGAAGAGCTGTTACTCGCAGCGCACACACGTGAAGAAAAAGCGTTCTATCGTTCTCTTCTTAACCTTAAATTGCAAATCGCGCAAGAACGCGTAGTAGGAGAACAGCTGATATGAAAATATATACTATCATTGCCGGTGCTAACGGCGTTGGAAAAACATCTCTTTATCAAATCCTCAAAAGCTCCGACGACCTCGGTGAAAGAATAAATATTGACGAAATCGTTTCTGCAAAGGGCAGCTGGATGGACAAGCTCCTTCAAATCAAGGCGGGCAGAACGGCTATGTCATTGTTGAATCAATACATTTCAAATGACGTTACCTTCCATCAGGAAACAACCCTCCCCGGAAACGTTATTCTTAAGCAAATAAAGAAAGCAAAGTCAAAGGGCTTTCAAATCAGACTCTATTACGTCGGTGTTGAAAGCGTAGACGTTTCTTTAAAGAGAGTTGAAAAGCGTGTTACAAAGGGCGGCCACGGAATAGACGAAATCACTCTTCGCAAAAGATTTGAAGCTATGCCCACTCAGCTTCAGGCAATCCTTCCCTTGTGTGACATCGCATCATTCTACGATAACACCGTAAGATTCCGCCGACTTGCATTAACTAAGGGCGACGTGATATTTGATAGCGATATGGATCTGCCTACATGGTTTAACGACCTTGTTGACAAGGGCATAATCAAATACAACTGATTATGATTAGCTGTACTCTCTGCCCCCGTGAATGTAATATTGACAGAAACAAAAGCACAGGATTTTGTCTGTGCCAAAACACGTTACTTGTTTCAAAATATATGCTTCACCATTGGGAAGAACCCTGCATCAGCGGTACAATGGGAAGCGGAGCAATATTCTTTTCGGGATGTACGTTAAAATGCGTTTACTGTCAGAACAGAGACATAAGCCGTAACCCTATCGGAAGCAAGATGACCGACAGCGAGCTTGCCGACCTATTCTTAAAGCTGCAGGATATGGGCGCTCACAATATAAACCTTGTTACGCCCACTCATTTTACAAACAATATTGTTCGCGCGCTTGATCTGGTAAAGCATAAGCTTTCCATACCTATTGTTTATAATACAAGCGGATACGAAAAGGTTGAAACGTTAAAAAAACTTTCAGGGTACGTTGATATATACCTGCCCGACTTTAAGTATTTTGATTCATATTTATCAAACAAGTACTCAAAAGCGCCCAACTATTTTGAGGTAGCATCAAGTGCTGTTTGCGAAATGTATTCTCAGGTTGGAAAATACACCGAGGATGAAACCGGCATACTGAAAAAAGGTATGATAATCCGTCACCTCGTTCTCCCCTCTTGCCGCAAAGATTCAATAAATGTTCTTGAAAATTTAAAAAACATCCTCCCGATAGATGATATAAGACTAAGTCTTATGAGCCAGTTCACACCCGACTTTGTATCGGAAGAATATCCCGAACTATCAAGAAGAGTGACGACTTTTGAATACAATTCTGTTTTATCAAAAGCAATAGAGCTTGGGTTTGAAGGCTTTTTTCAGGATAAGGATTCGGCAGTTACAAAATACACCCCCGACTTTAAAACACAAAATGAGATGTGAAGATCACATCTCATTTTTTTGCTATGCAAAACCTAATAAACATAAAAATCCCCGTAAGATATCGTTGTAAAGGCTTCTCCTCGAGGAGAAGCTGTCCGAAGGACTGATGAGGTGTAGCCGTCTGTGACGGCGTTTTGTATTTTATATATTATTATTTTAATTCTACACCTCATCCGCCAGCCTACAGCTGCCACATTCCCCTCGAGGGGAAGGCTCAATAATACTACTTTCTCAAAAAAATAATATCACTCATATAATGAGTGATATTATTTTTCTAAATATTCGTTTATATAATCCATTACCTGATTTTTCTGTAAATTCAGCGAAAACGCAAAGTCGCCTGCAACTATACCTTCAGCCATCGCCATATATTTAGTATCAGTAGCCTTCATCTTTTTCTTCTGCGCTTCTGCTTCGATCTTATAGTCAGCCACGGTCTTGATAAGCCAAATCATCTTTGCCTTATCTCCGCTTTCTATTATACCGTCAAAAATGTTTGCTCTCGATCTGCAATCGTCAACCCACATATTTTCAACATTTCTTGAATCTTCAATAATTTTATGTATTTCTTCAACGGACAATACGTTCTGCATCTCTGCTTCAAGATCGGAACCTATGGGAACGAAAACCTTTTTGTTTTCATCATAAACCGACTTCAATACATAATATTCTCTTTTTCCCTGACCTACGAAGTTCTGTATGGTTATATCAATTATCTGACATACGCCATTCTTGCGATAAGTTACGTAATCATTCAATTTATACATACCATTTACTTCGCCAACTGTATTCATCATACTGTCCCCCAAAATACGTCTTATAGGTATATTATAACATATTTCTCGCCATATTTCAAAGGGTAAATTGAACAAAAAAATTAAAAAAACACTTGCTTTATTAGGCTTATAAGCAAGTGTTTTTAGTTTTTTTATTACTAATCAATACAAGGGATACTTTTCGCAAAGCTTCTTAACCTCAGCTCTGATGTAATCAGCCTGAGCTTCAAAATCAGATGCCGCGAGCTTAATGAGCTTACCAATGATTCTCATATCGTCTTCCTTCATACCTCTTGTTGTAACAGCAGGTGTACCAATTCTTACACCGCTTGTAACAAACGGGCTCTGAGG
>SVRB01000123.1 GCA_015065045.1 Oscillospiraceae bacterium
ACTATGTATATGGCTGAGGGTCTTGACACGGGCGATATGATCGAGATGTATGAGATAGCGCTTCGTCCCGAGGATAACTTTGAAACACTTCACGATAAGCTTGCCGACCTTGGCGCATATGCGCTTTTGTCTACTATCAAGGTTATCGAAAGCGGTAACGTAAAGAGATATAAGCAGGATGACAGTAAATCTACTTATGCCCACAAGATAGAAAAGGCTGATTGCCTTATGGACTTTGCAAGACCTATGGAATGTGTGCATAATCAAATCAGAGGAACGTCTCCGTTCCCGTTGTCTTTTGCTTTCCTTAACGGAAAGATGATAAAGTTTGTTTCTTCATTTTTGACCGATAAAAAAACCGACAAAGAGGCAGGAACCGTTATTTCTCTTGAAAACGGTAATATATACGTTGCAACGTCTGACGGAGTTGTCGGTATTGATGGTGTATTGCCAGAGGGTAAGGGAAGAATGAAGGCTTCTGACTTTATAAACGGCAGAAAGATTGCCGTAGGAGACGTTTTTAAAACAGAAAAGTGATAATACTTGTATAAGGAGAAAAAACGATGTTTTATTTTGATTATACTTATTTGGTATATGTTCTTCCGGCTATACTTTTGGCTTTTTGGGCTCAGTTTAAGGTTCAGAGCACGTTTAAAAAGTACAGCAGCGTTATGTCCATGAGAAGAATGACAGGTCAGGAAGCGGCAAGAAGAATACTTGACGCGAACGGACTTTATAACGTTAAAATAAACCGCGTTGCAGGAGAATTGACAGACCATTTTGACCCCAGAACAAATACGGTAAACCTTTCAGAGAGCGTTTATGATAACTGTTCGGTAGCGGCGATCGGTGTTGCGGCTCACGAATCGGGTCACGCTGTTCAGCACGCAGTGGGATATGCTCCTATTAAGCTTCGCGCTGCCATAATTCCCGTAACTCAGATCGGCTCAAACCTTGCAATTCCGCTTGTTTTTATAGGCTTGCTTCTTTCTTACGTTGAACTTGCTTACCTCGGTTGTATATTCTTTGCAACAGCTACAGTATTCCAGCTTGTAACACTTCCAGTTGAGTTTAATGCAAGTAACAGAGCATTAGCGGCGCTTGAAGATACAGGCATACTCGGCAGCGAAGAGATTAAGGGCTCAAGAAAGGTTCTTTCAGCCGCGGCTATGACGTACGTTGCGGCACTTGCGGTATCGTTGATGCAGCTTTTGAGTCTTTTGATTCGTGTTAGCGGAAGAGATAGAGACTAAATGTTGACAGTAAGAGAAATAGCATTTCAGTCGCTTTTGAAATGCGAAAAGAATCATAGCTATCCGAATATCGAGATAGATTCGATGATTGAAAAGCATAATTTTTCGAGTAACGATAGAGCTTTTTACACAGTGTTGGTGTATGGAACGATCGAAAAGAAAATAACGCTTGACTATATAATATCACAACTTTCAAGCAGAGATATTGAAAAAATCGACAAAGAAATTCTCGTTATTTTGAGAATGGGCGTATATCAGATTATGTTTATGGGCGGAGTGCCCGACCACGCTGCTTGTAACGAGAGTGTTCAGCTTTGCGCGAAGAATAACAAAAAAAGCGCATCGGGCTTTGTCAATGCGCTTCTTAGAGAATTGTTGCGTAAAAAAGACGTAATTAAATATCCCGACAAGAAAAAGACTCCCGTAAAATATCTGTCCGTTATGTATTCATATCCCGAATGGCTCTGTGAAATGTGGCAGAATGATTATGGGTTTGATAAGTGTGAAAGTGTTTTGTCTTCACTCAATAATTCACCCGATATGACGCTTAGAGTGAATACGGAAAAAACGAGTGTTGCAAAGGTTCTTGAATATCTGTCGGAAAAAGAAATTAAGGCAGAAAAGGGACTTTATGCAAAAAATGCTGTAAGGCTTACGCAGTCATATCCTGTGTCTCAGCTTGACGTGTTAAAAAACGGAGAGGTGTTTGTTCAGGATGAAGCATCACAGCTTTGCGCCGAGGTGTTGGATGCAAAGTGTGGACAAACAGTTATTGATACTTGCTCGTGTCCGGGAGGGAAAAGCTTTTCTGTTGCGCTGAATATGCAAAATCAGGGTAGAGTTTATTCATTTGATCTGCACGCAAATAAGCTGTCGCTTATAGAAAAGGGCGCAAAGAAGCTTGGGATTGACATAATCAAGACAAAAGCGCACGATGGAAGCAGTTATCTTGAAGAATTAAAGGGGTGCGCTGACAGAGTTTTGGTTGATGCTCCCTGTTCGGGACTTGGTGTTATAGCAAAGAAGCCTGATTTAAGATACAAGGAAAAATCGGCTATCGAAAGATTGCCAGATATACAGTACAGAATACTTAATTCATCGGCTGAATACGTTAAGTCGGGCGGTGTGCTTGTATACTCAACGTGTACTTTGAATATACGAGAGAACGAAAATGTAGTTCAAAGGTTTCTTGAAGAACATAAGGATTTTGAACCGTTTGATTTTGATCTTGGTGACAAAATAAAATCACAAAACGGTATGCTTACACTCTATCCCGACGTGCATAGCACAGACGGATTCTTTATAAGCAGATTTATAAGAAAATAAATTGTTTGCAATAAGAAAAGGGGCTTTTTAAAAGCTCCTTTTTATCGTTAATGGGACATGTTTAAAAGTTTTGAGGGAGTCAAGAGGGCACTTTTTCAAAAGTGCTCCTCTTGTGTGGGTTCGGGAGCGAAGCTCCTGATTTTTTGTGCTCTTTTAAAAAAACGCGAAAGCTTTTTTGTTAAAGATTTAAAATTAGTATAAATCTTTTCATTATAAAGGGCAACATGTTTGACCTCCATCTGAGGAGGGAGGTGGATTTTGCGAAGCAAAAGACGGAGGGAGAGATATATAAACGATTTAAAATCGGTATAAATTTTTTGCTTTTTCTTTTTTTACCACTTTCTTTGTGCAAAGAAAGTGGAGCAAAGAAGGCACGAGGAGGCGGAGGGTCGATTCCTCCTCCCCCTCGACCCCCAACCACCGAAACGACCGAGGGCGTTCCTCCCTCGGAACCCTCCTTGGTCTGTGGAAGACTTATTGTTTATGGAAGACAATATTGACATTGGTAGGGGAGGGGTTTGCTCCTCCTGCTTTATAAAGTTTTTATACAAACAAAAAAGCACCCAAAAGGGTGCTTTTAATTTAGTATCGCTATAAATTAAAGTTCTGCGAAGTACTTGATTGTTCTTACCATCTGTGATGTGTAAGAGTTTTCGTTGTCGTACCAAGAAACAACCTGTACCTGGTAGAGATCTTCGCCGATCTTAGATACCATTGTCTGAGTAGCATCGAAGAGTGAACCGTATGTGATACCGATGATGTCGGAAGATACGAGTTCTTCTTCTGTGTAACCGAAGGAAGCAGAAGCAGCAGCCTTCATAGCAACGTTAATGCCTTCTTTTGTTACGTTTTCGCCCTTAACAACAGCAACGAGGATTGTTGTAGAACCTGTCGGAACGGGAACTCTCTGAGCAGAACCGATGAGCTTGCCGTTGAGTTCGGGAATAACAAGACCGA
>SVRB01000013.1 GCA_015065045.1 Oscillospiraceae bacterium
ACCTGCACTCAAGAAGGCAGGCTTCCTCACACGTGACTCACGTATGAAGGAAAGAAAGAAATACGGTCTCAAAGCTGCACGTCGTGCAAGCCAGTTCTCAAAGAGATAATTACAGCCCAGAGGGCGATTATCAAAATTACAGCACTCACATTTGTGGGTGCTGTTTTTATATTTAATTGACATTTAGTTTGAATATGATATAATAAATTTAATCAAGTCAAAATTTGGCAGGAGAATGATATATGAAATATGATTTTACAAATATAAAGGCGAATTTAGAGAAAAAGGGATACAAGGTCTGCGTATTCGATAAAAAAGAGAACGCTGCGAAATATTTAGATAGTCAAATTAGTGGAAAAACTGTTGGGTTTGGTGGTTCGGTTACACTTCACGAAATGAATTTATATGATATTCTTTTGAAGAATAATAATGTCCTTTGGCATGACAGAAAGCCCGAAGGTATGTCTATTATGGAAGCAAGAACAGAAGCCTGTCGCGCTGAGGTTTATATAAGCTCGGTCAACGGTATTTCCGAAGATGGACAGATTATAAATATTGATAACACCGGCAACAGAGTGGCGGCAATATCGTATGGCCCAAATAAAGTATATCTGATAATAGGTGTAAATAAGATTGCACCCGATTTTGAAAGTGCTATGTATCGTGCGCGTAATATTGCTGGACCTTTGAACGCTCAGCGTTTAAAAAGAAATACTCCGTGTGCGGTCAAGGGAGACAAATGTTATGACTGCGCAAGTCCGGAGCGAATTTGCAGAAATCTTTCTGTATTATGGGAAAAGCCTACCGGCGCTGAATACGAGATTATATTGATTGATGAAAAATTAGGATATTAAAGTATTTTGTATTGGAATTGACAAATGAGCAATAAAGAAAGAATAAGAAAAGCGTTTAAACTTACAATTCCTGTTTTGACAGGATATATATGTCTTGGAATTGGGTTTGGCATAATTCTCGAGGCAAAGGGCTACGGTGTTTTGTGGGCATTTTGTATGGGTCTGTTTATTTATGCCGGCTCAATGCAGTACGTTGCGGTTGATTTAATATCGGGCGGAGCTTCACTTATAGCAACGGCTCTAACAACGCTTATGGTAAATGCAAGACATTTATTCTACGGCATTTCGATGATAGAAAAGTATAAGGGAACAGGGAAGAAAAAGCCTTATTTAATGATGTCATTGACAGACGAAACATACTCGCTTATCGTATCTGACAATACGAACGATAAACGCCTGTATTTTTTAATATCTCTGTTTAACCATTGTTATTGGGTGATTGGTTGTACGGTTGGTTCTTTGATAGGCTCAGTTCTTAACTTCAATACAAACGGAGTTGAATTTGTTTTGACAGCATTGTTTGTAACCGTCTTTGTCGAGCAGTGGTTAAACTGTAAGAATCATTTGCCGGCTGTAATAGGCGTTGTATCGACAGTGTTGTGCTTGGTTGTTTTTGGCGCAGAGTATTTTCTTATTCCGTCTATGATATTGATAACGATAGTCTTGACGGTGTTAAAAAAGTATACGGTCAGCGAGGTGAATAGTGATGAATGATTACCGAGCTGTGTTAATGGTTGCAATTATATCTGCAGTAACTATGCTTTTGCGCATAATTCCGTTTCTTGTCTTTGAAAAAAGGGAGACGCCTGTATTCGTTACGTATCTCGGAATGGTTCTTCCTTACGCAATAATGGGAATGCTTGTTGTATACTGCTTGAAGGGAATAACGTTTTTAGCCTCTCCGTACGGTATTCCCGAACTTATAGCCGTGTCGCTTGTTGTTTTGGTACATATATGGAAACGTAATACGCTTTTAAGCATACTGGTAGGCACTTTGAGTTATATGATTATGGTTCAGTTTATTTTCTAAATAAAACAACGATAGCTTTTTTAGTAGCTATCGTTTTTTTATAAATATTAAAAGAAAAAATTTATATTATAAACAATTCTAATATAAAGACTATCGCACAGCAAGAAACAGCTGTTTTAAATAGATCGAATCCCATCCAAGCAACTAAGACACCAACAACCAGCGCAAGTATACCTGAACTTGTACTCTGTGTTTGGTGGATGATAGCAGGGAAAGTCATAACGGCAAGTGTAACGTAGGGAACGTAATACAGAAATGATTTCAGAAATTTATTTTTTATCTGTTTTCTTATAAGCGTAAGAGGGAGAACGCGAATGAGATAAGTAACGATAGCCATTACAGCTATGTAAATATAGATATTTCCGCTCATGCTTCAGCCTCCTCATCGTCATTTCTCGGGAAGAGAATCGAAGCTGTTGTAGATATTACAACAGTAAGAATAATGGTTCTTGTACCATCGGAAAGATTTGATATAACCGGTAATACAGAACAAAGATAACTTAAAACAAAGCATACGACTATAAGTAATGCAATTATTTTCTCTTTTCTTGCAGGCGGGATAATGATTGCAAGGAACATTCCGTATAGAGCAACACTGAATGCGCTTACAAGACGCAAGGGAAGTATGTTACCTGCGATAATACCGAGAGCAGTACCGATAGCCCAACCGTTAGTAGCAACAAACATTGCGCCATATGTGTAGTTGGGGTTAATAAATCCTTCTCTTGCTATTGTTATACCGAATAATTCATCTGTAATACAAAACGAAAGTCCCATTCTATGCCAAATAGAAAGACCGGGTTCTGTTCGCTGACTTATCGCACAGCTCATAAGCATATATCTTGCATTAGCTATAAGTGTGCCGAAAGCCATTTCAAGATAGAGCGCATTAGCCGCAATAAGAGTAAAGCCGACGTATTCTCCTGCAGATGCGTTACAAAGTAGACTTGTTATAAAGCCCTGTATTGCAGTAAGTCCGGCTTTTTTTGCAGCTATTCCAAGAGAAAACGAAACAGCAAGATATCCAAGACCGATCGGAATACCGTCTTGCATACCTTTTAAAAATACTTTTCTGTTATTCTGTTTTTTTAACGAGTATTTCGCCAATGTGGGATTCATTATTTATGCTCCGAAAAATATTGTTATGTACAAATTTGTTATAGAGTAGTATAAATAAGAAAGTTGCCTTTAAAATTTAAAGGCAGACTTTCGTGTTGTTTATTTAATTACCTTAACAAATACAAGAATCGAAAGAATGATTCCGATCAATGCGTAAAGACCGATTACAGAACCTATAAGTCCAAAGATGAAACCAATAATTTTGATTTTTGCAAGAACTCCGATTATAACTCCGCATACAACGTCAATTAAAACGTAGATAATAAGAGAAAGAATAAAAGCGTAAAGTTCAGTAGCTTTAAATGCGTGGGGGAAATATTTCTTTAAAATGTCCATAATAAAAACTCCTTTTTATGTTTTTTAAGGGAAGGCTATAAGTGATTCTAATCCCTTAATTTATTATAACTTTATTTTTATAAATTGTCAATTATTTGCGCTATAAAAAGTAAAAATTGTAAATATATCTCATATAAGAATATATCTGCTGTGGTAATTGTCGGAAGTTAGCGTTAATGTGTTGATTAGAGATGAGAGATGTGTTATTATATATAAGGTATTACAAATAAAAAACCGATTTTATTATAAGGAGGACAAGAAAAATGAAAAAAATATTATCATTTATAATGGTTCTTGTTTTACTGTTTATGCTTGTATCTTGTAATGAAAATAATAACGAACAATTACTTGACAAACCTAATGTCTCAACAGATGAAACTACCGGAGATTCAAATACAAGCAAATCTGATGAAACAAATACAACAGATATATCGGATACGATAGAAACGACAATAAATAACGATACGACTATTTCTGAGCAAACACAAAAACCTACCCCAACTCCTACATCTACTCCAAAGCCTACACCTACACCGACTTCTACTCCTACTGTACATAGACATAGCTATAGCTCAAAAATAACCAAAAAAGCTGAATGTACAACTGACGGTGTAAAAACTTTTACCTGTGGATGCGGTGATTCGTATACAGAAAAAATTTCAGCTACAGGTCACTCGTGGAGTGATTGGAAAACGATAGTATCACCTACTATATCTACAGAAGGCACTATGCAGAGAAAATGTAGTTCATGTAGCGCTACAGATACGAAAAAAATTGACAAGCTGCCAAAACCTACTGTACCTGATGCGCCTGCCGTGTCTCCTGTAAGCGATGCTGTGCTTCAGCAAATCGAAGATGGATTTTTAAGACTTGTTAATGAAGAGCGTGTAAGATGTGGTGTTGGCGAGCTTAAGATAGACGATTATCTTGATAAGGTAGTTGCGCAAACGAGAAGCGTGGAAATAGTGGAACTGTTTTCTCACACAAGACCGAATGGTCAGCCTTTCTCTTCGCTTGTTGATAGAAATTATTATCCGTATAGAACAGTCGGAGAAAATATTTGTATAACGTCACACGTTGGAGACGGATATTATACCGATGATGATATGTGGAAGGGAACTCCCGAGCAAATTGAAGCTGCATATACTTGGATGTTTAATTTGTTTAAAAACAGTCCGGGGCATTATGCAAATATGATTAACGAAAGATACGAGGATTGCGGTATTGGTATTACTTGCGTAATGGATGAAGCAAGCGGTTTGCCGATGTTCCACGTAGCGCATAATTTTGGAGCAAAATAAACAGTTATAAAAAAACACCTCTCAAATCTGAGAGGTGTTTTTAGTTGTTATATTTAGATCTTTTTCTTTTTTTGTTCGTAAACAGCAGTACCGATAAGTCCGCTTGTGCTTACAAAGAGAAGTATAGCCCATATATCAAAACGTGTATTAACACCAGTTTGAGGAGAATTCGGGTTAGTGGGAACTGTGACCGAAACCTCATTTGTTGTATAGGTGTTGTTACCTTCGGTGATTGTTGCTTTATTTGTTATATTTACGTCAGTTACTATATCCACAACAACCTTAAACGTTACTGTAACTGTGGCACCCGGAGCAACCTCGAGAGTCCAATTAAGTGTGCCGTTGTCATGTATGCCGCCGTTGTCTGCAGAGCCTTCAACGTATGCGGTGTGCTTAGGAATAGTATCTGTAATAGATACGGTTGCCTTTTCGGTCGATGTGTTTGTGTAGCTTATAGCGTAAATTAACGTATCGCCCTTGTTTACAACCTTACCGTCAATATTAGCAGATGTATTACCGTCAATGTAAACAGTCTTTTCTACTTCGTCTTTTACGGTGTAGTTTGTAACCTTATTTGTTATATAGCTGTTGGTCTCATCTTCAACAGTAGCTGTGTTTTCGATCACCTTAGCGCCGATGCCTTCATTAACCTTTACCTTGAAGGTAACAGTTACAGTAGACCAAGCGGGAACGTTTTCGATATTCCAAGTAACTATACCGTTGTTATATACGCCGCCATTGTCAGCAGAGCCTTCAACGTATGTGGTATTACCGGGAATTGTGTCAGTAATTTTTACGTCGATCGGTATATTCGAGGAGTTAACGTATTTAATAACGTAAACGAGCTCGTCTTTTTCATAAACCTTTTTGCCGTTTATGCTAATTGTTGTGTCGTCGGGAGAGAATACGTCTTTTTCTGTAACGCTATTGATGGTGTGTGAAATAACTTCGTTTGTTGTATAGGTATTTATTCCATCACGGATAACAGCTGTGTTGTCTACAATTACATCTGTTTTATCAACCTTAACGTCAAAAGAAACCTTTACTGTTTCGCCCTTGCCGACATTCAATATCCAGTTTATGTGATTACCAACGTGTGAGCCGTTATGAGAAGCGGAATTCGCAACATAGCTTGTGTAATCGGGGATAGTATCCATAATATCAACTATAACAGCTTCGCCTGTGTAGTTGGTATATGTGATGAAGTATGTCAGTATATCGCCCTCATTAACCTTCTTTCCGTCTACCTGGACAGAGGAATTGGCGATATAAACTTCTTTTTTTGCAACTTCTTCAAACTTAGCATTTGTGAAGGAAACAGTTGATGTGGTATTAGCAGCCGGTTGTGTAGATGAACCGTTTGTGAGGTTTTTAACTACAACCTGAAGCTGACCGTTACCGATATCAGTAACTATAACGTGGAAGAGATGCTGTGTATTGTCATATACAACGTTATCAATAGGATCTGCAGAATCTTCTGTAATAACGTAGAAGTAGTTTCCTGCAGCAGTGAACGTAAGTGTTGAGAAGCTGAACTTGCCATCAGTATTCTTCACAGATTCGATTGGGGTAAGACCGGAAACGTTGAATTCATTGTTTGTCTTATAAAGATCAAACTTGAATGTATTGTCAGAAAGAACGTCTCCTACGAGTGTTTTTGTTCCGTTGAATTTTACTGTAGCAGAGTTCGCTTTATAAGTATTTTCGAATTTAATATTTTCGTTTGAAATACTTGCATTTGCAGTCAATACAGCGTCAGTATCGGTAACTGTAATGATAACCGTGATAGGATTGTCGGCGCCGTTGTAGGTGACACCCGGAACGTTTCCTACAACCTCTTTAATTGTATAGGTGTATGTGCCTGCCTTGTCATAATTGATTTCAGCAAAAGAGAAGGTGCCGTCTGATTTGTTTGTTACAGTTTGGAGAAGGGTGCTTCCTTCGTAGAGTTCAAATGTGAACTCGCCTACAGAGAGTGATCGGCCGTGCAATATTTTTGTACCACCGATGGTGTAGACAGTCGGTTTTACACTATATGTATTATTGAATGTGATCGTATCTGTAGTTGAGTCTTCAAAATAGTATTCAGCAACAAGTTTGCCTGTTGTTAAATCATTTCTAACCTCAACAACAAGATCATAGATAGTATTATCATAGGTGATTCCTGCGACGGCACCCTTAACTTCAGCGATATCAAATTCGTATTTTCCTGCTTTGTCGAATTTCAATACGTCATTAAATGATACGTTTCCGTCAGCATTGTTTGTACCTGTGAGTACGACCTCCGATGTTCCGTTTTTGTAAACGTTGAATGTAAAATCACCTGCATTTAATTTCTTTCCTGTGAGTGATTTTTTTACTACTGTATCGAGATTGATTGTTGCGTCTGTAGGATCGTAGGTGTTAACAAAAGATATTTTGCCACTATTGCCGTTTACGGAAGCGTTTTCGTTTGATGCAGTCGTGCCGTCTTTTGCAACGATCGACAAAACAGCAGTCAAGTTACCGTTGTCTTCAGATACGGTTACAGTTACACGGTATTCAGCCGTTGAGTATGTCCAACCGTTGTTGTTTGAGTTTGTTTCGGTTATAACGAAATAGTATACACCTACATTTGTACAGGTTGTAGTGAAACGAGCCTCGCCTGCTGCATCGGAGTAAACTGTGAGTATAGAACCGTTAGCAAGCTTGTTCCAGTTGCTGTCTGTTTGGATCGCGGTAAACGCAAAGCCCGCCTTAGAAACAGTGTTGTCGCCTGACTTGTTGTTTACGTCCTTTACGATATCAATGCTTACGGGTGCTGTGTGATATGTATTTTCGAAATATACGTCATAAGAGCCGTCTGTAATAGCAGTGTTATTTATATCTGTAACTGTAGCGACAAGTGTTCCGTCGTTATCAACAACAGTTACAGTGAACGTATAGAGGGTTCGGTCGTATGTAACGTTTTGAACATTGCCCTTAACCTCAAGAACCTGATAGCTCCACGTGCCTACCTTGTCGAATGTGATGCCGTTGAGAACGTCTTCGATTTTAAATGTCTTTGTTCCGTATTCGCCTGCATTGTAGATAGTTGTGGCAATTTTTCCACTTATATCTATCCACTCGTTTGTATTTTCGTTCCATTCTTGAACTTTAAATTCAAAGGAACCGCCGGGAAGGAGGGAAGCATCACTTTCTGTACCGAAGTTCTTTGTGCCCTCAATATCAAGATCTACTTTTGTAGATAAAGGCGCATATGTGTTAATGATTACAGCGGTGGAGTTGCTATCAGCAGTGATAGTAACGGTATTGTCAGTGTCCGCTTGGTTTCCTGAACGGTCAAGAGTGCGATAAGAAACGTCGAAGATTTTATCTTGATCAGCCGACAATTTTTCTGTAATTGTTGCAACTGTACCAGCGGGAAGTTTAAATATTTCGATTGTATGCTTTGCTTTGATAGAAAGTTCGATATTACCATTGTTATCTACAGTAACTTCATAAGGCTGTGTTGCAGAGCTGTCGGAAACCATAAACTTCTTTCCTGCAAGTGATGTGCCAATGTTTACTGAAACGTTAAAGCTATCCTGTTCAATACTGCTCGGGATATTATGTGTTGATTCAAGTTCTTTTGTGATATAGAGGTTGCCGTATTTATTGGGTGCGTTTGTAACTGAAGCAGGAACAAACTGATGTGCGCCGTTAATTACTTCGCTTATTGTCGGAATCGTTACGGTGTTTGTTTTGTCGGCTATATAATAGTCGGCAGATTGCGGAATGTTTTCGTCGATAATACAAGTGGTACCGGCGGGGATTCCGCTGATGTACACAGTTTGTCCGGCTTTAAGGTTTACTGTCAATACGTTATTATCGTATGTAGATATGGAAGATGTAACGTTGTTTCCGTTAGAATCTTTAACAATGGGATCTGCTGTTACGCCTGAGGGAACAGTAACGGTTAAAGCGTAAGTGTCGTTTGCATTACCGATGGCTTCAGTAACGTTCTTTGTAAGAGCGATACCGGTATCGATAGCTGTGGTGTATTTACCGTTATTACCGAGCCAAACAACAACATCGTTGCCGTTATGGATTGTTGAAGTTTCATAGGTGTATTCGGGTACGTAACGATTATCTATTACCTCAGTAATATTAGGATTTTTTTCAACCTTCATATTATGCAAACGGCTTGTTCTGAGTGAGCCCACGCCGAGAACTGCATAAATTTCAGCATTAGGGTTGTCTTTTACGTATTCTGAGATTACATCTTCAACATTTTCAACAGGGATAGCGTATCCTATTTGACCGGTTACGTAGTCTTTACCTGCTTCGAAGTTGATATATGTTTTTGCGTTATGGTCATAGAATGATACAGATTCTTTAAGATAGCCCCAGTTTGTATAAACCAAATATGTTACTTCTTCAGCAGCAGTTGCAGCATCGGTAGTGCTCGTGGTAGGGCGGTAGTATGTAACGTATGTATATACTGTATCAGAGTCGTTTAGGTTTTTATATTCATCGTAGTTAAGCCATGTAATATCATACTTATCTTCATCGTAGATAATACCGTATCTGTCTTCTTCCCAAACGATTGTACTACCATCTTTAGCTGTAACAGCAGAGAAGATCCCCTGGTTTTCCTGATGATAATAATAACGGTTTTCCTTAGAAGGCTTGAACCCAACGTGCGAGTCACCGTTATCAACAAGTCCGTTGTTATCAGCGTCTTCGTTATTCATATTACCGAATGAGTGACCGTAGAAAGATATTTCACCTGTTGCGTTGTTTATATAGGGATAATTGCTGTCTATCTTAGAAAGATCTATTTCGCCGTTAGAAAGTAAGATATCGGATGATATTCCGACTGTGTAATAAATGCGAAGAGGGTTAGCAACGATCTGGTTTATTGTTACTGTGTGTTCGTTACCAACGTTTTTATCAACGACCTTTTCGAGAAGAATGGGCAAAATTTCCTGATTTATCTCGATCTGGAGCTTTTGTGTGCCATCAGAGTTTTTTGTTACGGTGATTTTTATATCTTCTGATGTGTTATAGAATTCGTTTGTTGTGGGGTTTGTGCCTGTTGCAGCATCAACTGTGTAAGTACCGTCAGCGTTTTTAATTACGTCATATGATGATCCAAACAGTGTAACAGACTGGATCTTCTTGATTTCCATATACTGACCGATATTATCTACGTAAATAAGGGGAGTGTTTTTAATACCTGTGCCGCCGGAAACAGTTTGTGTTGATGTGATCGGATTGAAAACGCCTGAAGATATTTCTTCGTAAATCAATTTGAATGCATTTTCGAGCTCTGCGCCTTTAACGTTATAGTATGTATCAACATAGTTTATATTTGCTTCTACATCCTTGTCGGTAACAGTGGAGCCGGCAGGGTAGTTGTGATCAAATTTGAATGTAATTCTGTTTGCAGAAAGAGTTACGGTTTCGCCTTTGAGCCATGAGTTTACATAATAATTGTATGCTGTTCTGATGTTTTGGTTAACGTTAGAGCTGTTAAAGTTTGCACGGGGATTTATTATTGCGTTTGAACCGTCAGTGTTGGAAAGATCAACGCCTATACCGTAAACCATAGGTTTTTTGCCGTAGTGATCCTCAACGGTTGCTTTTTTGTATGATGAGCTGAGCAAGGTACTCAAAGCAATAGTCGGGTCAATGTTATTGCTGTAATAAATCTGATGAGCTGTTGATTTTGAAATATCGTAAAAGCTGTTGTTAACGGCTGTGTTTGCAGCACCGTCTGTAAGAAGTATTACGATAGGTGTGCGTCCGTTGACGTCAGAGGCTGATTCAAGCATATTCATAGCAAGATCATATCCTGCCTGCATATTGGTATAATTCTTGTATCCAGAGCTCTGACCGAGTGTTTTTCCATTGTTATCCTTTGCGTAGATAACGCCGCCATATGTATTAGTGTCGTTTGTTACGCTTAATTTAACACCGTTTGTATGTGTGCCAAATGCCAATAATTGCTGTGCGTTCTGGCTGTATGCGGTGATACCCAATCTTACGTCATCGTTGGAGAGAAGATTTGTTATTAGATCGTTAGCAGAGTCAATAACCTTTTTCATACGGGAGGTACCGTTTGAAACATCAGCCATAGAGCTTGAGTTGTCCAATATAAGAACAACATCCATAGGAGCAGATGAGCTCTTGGTAGTGGTTGTGCTCATTGATGAACCAAGGGCAGAGAATATAACCTGGAATGCTTCGTCATCATCAAGTGAAACATTGAAGGTGGATCCCGGCTGTCCGCTTGTGTTAAGAATTGCGACTTGTCCGTCAGTATAGATAGATTTATCTACCCAAACGCGTCCTGCGTATCTGTTACCGTCAGCATCTGTACCTATCATAGATTCCCATGTGTGAGCGGTGCCGGGGTCAGTAATAATATTTGGAGTTCCCGTTGATGCAGCTGACGTTGCCGCAAGGACTGATAAGGGGAGGCAAGTCATAAAAAGAGCAATAGCGAGAACTGTGCTTATAAGTTTTTTCGAAAATTTAAACTTTGTCATTTTGTAACCCTCCTTGGGTTTGGAATATTGATTTATTGTGTATGGTTTGTTTAAAAATATTGACGATTTACTCATTGACAACGATCTCGTTTTTAAACGAGAAGGTAGATGTGATTCTTCGTATCATTGACTTCAACTCTAACAAAGCCGAATCACACGCAGGCTCATTCAAGAGGCGAATCGGAACTGTTGCAGTTTCGGATCCTGAGGGGGTCGGCCGTGAATATACGGTGTCTAAAATTCCTTCCGCGTTGGGTGCATAAATCAAAATAAGATCATATGCTGTTTCTTCGGGAATATCTGCCGCATCTTCATATTGATCGATTTTTACAACGCCTTGGTGTAGCAGAAAGTTACATGCGGTCGGGAGATGTCCGCAGACGGCTACTCGTACGTGTTCAGAATGAAGAATTTGGAAAATGGAGTTGTTTTTTTGAATCATTTTTTACTCCTCTCTATAATAAGCATCAATATTATCAAAAAATATTGTTTTTTCTATCATAAATTATAACACAAATACACGAGCAGAACGAGTGTGCGTAAAATCAGAGCATTTTTGCGTAAAATTTGCAAATGATTCCGTGTGTCAAAAATAATAGTTATTTGTTGAAAAAAAGTAATATGTATGATATAATTTGTATTATAACGGAAAAGGGGGAGAGGTTATGAGAATTGCAATATGTGATGATGAAAAAGTCTGCAGAGATCAAGTTTATGATATTGCAACTGATTATGCTGAAGAACGTAAAGATACTGAAATAGAATTTGAAATATTTTCTGACCCCTACGCGTTGTTAAACTCAGTTGTTGACGGAAACAAATATGATGTTTATATATTGGATATAGTAATGCCTGATATGAATGGTATTCAGCTCGGACAAGCCCTCAGAAAAGAGGGGGGTGAGAGCAAGATAATATACCTGACATCAAGCCAGGAATACGCCCTTGAGTCGTTTAGAGTTCGCGCTTTTGATTACGTTTTAAAGCCTATAGAAAAGCAAATGTTTTACAAGGTTATGGATGATGTGATTTCTTCCATACATATAAAGAGAGATAAAGGGCTGATCGTGAAAACAAAAGAGAGCAGTGCTCGTATAACGTTTGACAGTATTTTGTATGCTGAGCTTTCAAAACGAAGCGTAACTTATCATTTGGTTGGTGGGAAAAATATTGAAAGTACAACGCTAAGAACTACTTTTTCTGAGGCTGTAAAGGAATTATTGTCAGATGATCGATTTGCTCAGTGTGGCGTGAGTATGGTTGTAAACCTGCATCACGTTACTATGGTCGAACAAGAGGGAATCGTTTTTAAGGACAACGAGAGAGTATTTTTAAATAAGAAGATCTGTCGTGAGCTAAGAGGTGCATGGAATAACTATTGGATAAATAAGGAGGGATAAGCTGTGGAATTACTAAAGAGTATATCGATTATGTGGTCGATGCTTCATGCGCTTGTTTTGTTTATCTTATTGTTTGTTCCTCGATATGATAAGAAAAAAACCATGACGATTATATTGTTTACAGTAGTGCCGTTAGTGGTTGTGAATTTTCTTATTTTTATGTTTATAGGGCTTGAAAAATACGGTATGCTAATGGTTTTGACGCTAACTGTACCATTTTGTATTGTGTTTTGGTTCTTATCAAAATACAGAGGTGGCAGATATTTTTTTACTTTTTGCATGGTCAATACCGTTGTTGTTGAAATCATATATCTAACAAGTATCTTAAATTTTTATATCGCTCCGGATAGATATATTTTTACTTTTTTGATAAGGATATTGATATTTCCTGTAATTGAATTTGTTATGTATAAAAAATTCAGACCAATGTTTCTTCAAGTAAAGAAGAAGGTAAATAAAGGCTGGGGAATGTTTTCTTTGATCGGTGTTTTGTCTTATGCAGCAATAATACTTTTGGTGAATTATCCTACGTATATTACGACGAGAACAGAAAATATAGCTGTTTTGGCAATAATGTTTATTTTGATACCTCTCATATACGTTGATATTATTATTACTTTATACCGTCAGCAAAATGTGCAAGAGGTTATAGCGCAGGAAAATATATTAAAAATGCAAGTATCCAACTTAGCGGTTCGTATGGATGAAATAGCTGAGGTTGATGAAAAATTCCGTGTTGAAAGACATAATTTCAGACATAAATTAAAAACTATAGCAAGTTTGATAAAAACAGAGCAATATGATGAATGTTTAAATCTTCTTGCAGAATACGTTGAACCTTTGGATAAAACGAAGATAAAGCGATATTGTCAGCATGCAGTGCTTGATGCAGTATTAGCTTCATACATAAAAAAAGCTAAAGGTAATGATATTAAGATAGATGTTGGTTTATCATTCCCGGATGTTATTCCGGTAAATGAAGCAGAGCTCGCAACAGCGATCGCCAATGCTCTTGAAAATGCTATAAACGCATGTGAAAAGTTAGCACCGGAAAATAGGTTTATTCAAATTAAAGTGATAGACCACCCTGCTTTCGTTATACGAATTATAAACAGCTTTGAGGGTAGTGTTGAGTTTGATGATGAGGATATACCGATAAATAATAGTAATGAGCACGGATTCGGAACGCGTTATATTGCCGCATTCTGTCAAAAATATAACGGCTTTTACGAGTTCAGAGCAGATAACGGTATGTTCAGTTTAGATCTGAATTTTTAAATTATATTTTTAGAAAGATTGCTTATATGGAATTTAATGAAAAGTTACAGGAATTAAGGAAACAAAAGGGACTAACTCAAGACGAGGTTGCAGAGTTGCTTTTTGTATCTCGAACTGCAATTTCAAAATGGGAATCGGGCAGGGGATACCCTAATATTGATTCATTGAAACGCATTGCTAAGCTGTATTCTGTTACGATAGACGAGCTTTTGTCGGGTGATGAACTGATGAATATTGCCGATGAAGATAGCAGAAGAAAAGAAAGGCATTATTGCGATTTGGTATATGGATTGCTTGATTTAAGTTTGATATTGTTTTTCTTTGTACCATTTTTTGCTCAAAATACTGAGGGAGTAATACAAGAAATATCCCTGATGTCATTGACCGAAATAGCATTGTGGCTGAGAGTTTCTTATTTTGCCGTAATAATAGGCAGCATAGTATTTGGTGTATTGACTCTCGCTATGCAAAATTGTGAGAAGTTATTTTGGATTCGTTATAAGAATAAAATATCTTTAACACTGAACATAATCGGCGCATTTATGCTTATTATAAGCTTACAACCGTATGCGGCAAGCTATTTGTTTGTGTGTTTGGTTATTAAGGTTTTGATGCTTGTGAATTATAAATGATACGAAAAGTATCGTATATGTGACTGGCTGTTTCTTGTGTAAAAACATACCTTCCTGTATAGTGGATTTAGGCGAAAGCTAAATTCAAATACAGGAAGGTTTTTAAATTGAAAAGGGAACTTAACAAGAAATTTTTTATTGCGCTATGCTTTATAATCGTATTTGTGTTGTGGACAATGGCTGTTTGCTTTATCGACGTTAAGCCTATAGGTCCGCAGACGTCAAATGTTGGTTTTGCTGAATTAAACGGTTATTTTCATAGACTTACAGGTGTCAATATAAGTCTGTACGTTATTACTGATTGGTTGAGTATTATACCGATTTGTTTTGTTGTTGGTTTTGCGTTGCTTGGACTGATTCAGTGGATAAAGAGGAGAAGTCTGAGTCGCGTTGATTACAGTCTGTTTGCTCTGGGTGGATTTTATATTGTGGTAATGGCAGTATTTGTTTTGTTCGAGGTTATGGTTGTAAATTACAGACCGATATTGATAGAGGGAGTGCTTGAGGCATCGTATCCGTCGTCAACAACGATGCTCGTGATGTGTATAATGCCGACGTCTTTAATGCAGTTAAACGAGAGGATAAATAATAAAATATTGAAAAACTGTGTTTTGTGGAGCATTATCTTTTTTACGGCTTTTATGGTTCTTGCAAGACTGTTTTCTGGTGTGCATTGGTTGACTGATATTATAGGCGGAGTTTTGGTTAGTGCAGGGCTTGTAACGTTTTATTGTTTTGTCGTTAATTTGAAAAAGTGAAAAAATTATCCCCTCAGATGACTGAGGGGATTTAGTTTTTATTCGACTTTTTCAGCAATAGTGCCTTCAATATTTACTCGATAGAGTACGTCATTCATATGTTCATTTTGGAAATATATCCAATCGTCAATGACAATCAAATAGTTATTTGCGTGGTTTAGATAATCATATTCATATATAGTTGTTTTTTGGGTGCCATTAGGCTTCATTCGACCGAATTCTGATTTTGGAGAATTACTGTTTATGTTAGTGTATGCAAGGTAGTATACCCATCCGTCATAACCGTTAATTTGGATAAAACTGGTATAAATTGAATCGAAGTAAGAGTATATGCTTCCATCAAGCTTCAAACCCAGAACCTTAGTTGAGTTTGATAATACAATTATGTTGTCAACTACGGCAATATCTGAAACGTTGAATCTGGAGGTAAACAAGGTGTTGTTTTCTCCGTCAACAGTGCATTTATAAACATATCTATTGCTTGAGTTTATATAGTAGATATATCCGTCGTGTACAATAAACTCGCTGCATCTATCTTTTGTAAGTTGGACAATAGAACCGCCGTTAGTTTGCATTTTGTAAATCTGTCCGCCCGAGAATTCGCTTGAATAGTAGATCCAGTCTCCTTCGACATAAAGATTGTAGCTTGTAACAGAGCTGATTTTTGTTTTTCTGCTGCCGTCGGTTTTGATTTTATACATTCCTCCTGCTGCAGTGCCGTCGGTAAAGTATATCCATTCTCCGACAACGTTTATGGAAACGGCACAGGAATCGCAGATACGCTGTAGCTCGCTCTTGTCTTTACGCATTCTGTAAATAGAATCCTTATTTCCGGCAAAATATATCCAGTCTCCCTGAGATGTTACAAAACCAAAATGCAAAGCATTTGATGGAGTTGTGCCGGAAGTGTTGATTTCGCCTGCGCTTATTTTAGCATATATAATGGAATTTTTGTTGATTTGTTTGTTTGCTTCGATTTCTTGTGAGATTACACAGCCTTCAGGTACGTTATTGTCGAACTGAGTTTCTGTTCTGAGTGTAAGTCCTACGTTTTTTAGAGCTTGTTCAGCGTTTTCTAAGGTCATACCTTCAATATTTGGCACTGTAACAAGATTTTGCTTTATAGCAGCGTTATTTTCGATGTTTTTGTAAATGACTATAGTAAGCAAGGATGTTATGATGACCGCGACAGCTAATATAGCTATTAAGTATTTTTGTGCAAATTTTTTCATGTCTTTTTCTCCTGAAAGTGTTATAATGATACATTTCAAAAAACACATTAAAAATGTCGTTTTTTGCTTTTATATCTATTAGACGGATGAATTTTAAAAAACTCTCAGTTATTTTAAATAAATTTTTATTTATTATATGTGTATATCGTAACTTCTAAATGGATTATTCCATTTTTGTTTTTGATATTATTTCTTGGTAGCATTCAGGCGCAGGATCGTGCTTCATATAGTATCCAACTCGGTCAACGTAAATTACACTCAATCCCTCTTTTATTATAGTTCCATCCAAATATTCGATTTCTACAACTTGGGTGTTTATTCCTGAAGGCATTAAATTGACGTTTATTTCTTCATCGATTGTAAATGAGCTTAGCCAGTTTGTTATTTCGTCCATATACTCGCTCGGTACGTCACTGCCTTTTCCGTTTCCGTGATATGCGTAGAATGTGATACGGGCAATATTCTCTGTATTGAATACAGATTGGGGCTGTGATTCATTCGTTTCTGTTTGTTGAGGGGGATTGCTTGGCTGTTTATTTATAGGTTTTGCATTGTTAAAAATTTCAAACCCGAGGATTTTTACGGCTAAACCTTCTTGATATCCACTTTCCGAATTAGGATCAAGCCGATGAATATCCTGAATCTCATATAATACCGCTTTATATATAACTGTACCACCATCGTCTAAAAGGTGTGTTTTAGGGTAAAGAACAACAAGAAATATAATTATGCACAAAATACATATAATTATTGTTTTTTTCATATCATTTGCCCCTTTTAATCTCGTAAAGATAATCGAGGGTATCATCTTTTTCTAATTCGGGGTTACATTCTATAATTGTATTAAATAACGGATATAATTCACACTCGGCAAAGTTTTCAATGTGAGTGGTTGAGTTCGATACCAATGTAAGCGTTTTCTTTCCATAGTCTATTTTTAACATTCCGGTTTTTGTGTAGAACGTATTTCGTATTCTTGTTCCATATAAAGCCCTGATGTTTTTTAAATTATAAACTTTTTTCCCTTTTTTAATAGAGACTACTCCGTCTTCGATCCAATATGCGCCTTTACCGACAAATAATTCGCATTTTTGTGTGATTTTATCGCAAATCCGGCAGCAAATTAAATAAAATAAAAAAACTATTAGAGTATTCAAAAACTTTGAGTTAAGTATGTTTGTCAGTTTATCGAATAAGGGTATAAAAGGAATTAATATAAGCACGTATAGTAACCTTGAAACAAATCGTATGTAAGTAAATTCAGTCTTTTCCATAAGAAGTTCCTTTTTTTATTTGTGGTATCATTTATTAGACGTATAAATTTATAAAAACTCTCACTTATATTACTTTTTTATGAATTTATAGTTGTCTTTTTTGTTCTGTGAAATTTAACTTTATTTATTGATCCAATTTTTACACCAGTTAAACAAGTTATCGGACATTTTATTGAAATCAACAGTTCCGCCATTTTTCAATTCTAAAAATGTGTTAATAATTATTTTTTCATCAAGAGCAACAACGTTGAGCAATTCTTTTTGATGGCCAATATATTTTCCTGTTTGTTTGAAATTAATTGCCTGTATCACAAAAGAGGCCGATTTATATAATCCTCTTAAAATATCTTCATTTTTTTCGTATAACATGTTATGCACACAGCCGTGATAGATATTGCATACTCCGATTTTGATTGCTCTATCAACAGCTTTTGTGTCAATCAGCCGGATCAGTTCATCAAGATTACCTTTTATCGGCTTTGTGTCATAATAGAATTGGAAAAGGTCAGAGGGTTCCCAATTCATAATTTCGTTTCTGCCCGAAAGGAATCCGCAAACTAACTCTCTGTGCGGAAGGGAATCTAACATTATATTATAGGTGTCTATATCCGAAGAATACAACTCATCAAGTATAACTACCATATCAATATCGCTATTATCTGTTGCTTCATTTCGGCCGTAACTACCTTGTAAACCTACAAAATACACGCGCTTTGCAAATGTTTTGTTTAATGCTTTTAAAAATATGTCTATCCAATTAGTAATATCTATCATGTTCTGTCACCTCGTTAAAATCAATATATGGGTTAAATGTTTTTATATAAATAACACTCTTTATCGTGAGAATAGATCAATCCTATTGCTTGTAAATATGAATAGATAATCGTAGAACCAACGAATTTCATTCCTCTATCCTTTAAATCATTTGAGATTTTATCAGATAGATCATTTGTTGTTTTGTTTGTTTCGTATATGATTTTATCACCCGCAAGGGTTTTTAAATAGTTGAAAAAAGAACCGTATTCGATGGTTATCTGTTTAAATATTTTGCTGTTGTTTATACTCGCGTTGATTTTTAATTTGTTTCTGATAATTTGTTTGTTGTTCAATAATTCATTTATTTTTTTATCATCGTAAGCGCATACTTTTTCTAAATCAAAATTGTCGTATGCTATTCTGAAACTTTCTCTTTTGTTTAGAACACATTCCCAGGATAGTCCCGCTTGAAAGGACTCCAATATCAACATTTCATATAGATATTTATCATCAAAACAACCTTTGCACCATTCGTTGTCGTGATATTCAACATATATAGGATTGTTAATATTGCACCAAGCGCATCTTTTTTTATTAACCATGATTATTCAACCTTAGATCAAAGTTTCTTTCCTTGATTATAACATACATTTATAAATTCATCAATAGATATAAAAATCCCCGCCTAGAAAATCAGCGGGGAAATGTTGTTTTATAATTCAGTTGTGAATTATTGTTTGTCTTTGATATCAGCCTGTGGTACAATACGCAAAAGAGGGAATTGTTTGATTTTAATATGTAAAATTTCTTTTTCTATCACATTGATATTTGAACTCGTCCAAATAATTAAATTCTTCTGGTATAAAGCTTTTATCTTCTGTATTAAATTCAATAAATAATCGTTTTAATTTTTTGCATTTTTTCAATGGAGTGATTGATTTCACACAATACTTATTGAACGTTGTGCTAAACAAGAGCAATTCTTCGAGATTTGGAGCATACTGCATTTGTTCAAGATTATAAATCATTTTTTTGGAATCGGAAATCATAATTCCTCGCAAACTTTCGTTTTCGCTCATATCCCACAAAGATTTGCTTCGAAAATTATAAAACAACAAATACTTTACTTTTTTTAATTTAGACAACGCCGACAAGTCTTTAACCTTTGTGTTATGAAAAAAGTAAATAGATTCAAAATTATCACCATAGTTAGTAATAAAATAATCAAATTCTTGCTGTTCCATTTCTTTAACATGAACAGCTGATACGCCTATGTGATTTTTCATTTTTTCATCAATATCTGATGCTGAAAAAGAGGTGTTATCTGAAAAAGAAATAATTTGATTAGGTTCATATCTCATCCCAGAATATTTATGTAATTCAAACTTGCTCATTTTTATTCCTCGCTTCAAACATAGATTCACATACAGATGAAGTGTAATCAGGGTGGTGGTAAAATTAATTTTGTATTTTTATTATATCATTTTGTTATTACAGTTCAATAGAATATACAAAAATCCCCTTGGAGAAATCCAAGGGGATAACTTGTTTTATAATTCAGTTATGAATTACTGTTCGTCTTTGATTGCAGCCTGAGCAGCAGAGAGACGAGCGATCGGCACACGGAAGGGTGAGCAAGATACATAGTTGAGGCCAATCTTGTGGCAGAATTCAACAGATGTGGGGTCACCACCGTGTTCACCACAGATACCAAGCTTGATGTCAGCGCGAGAAGCTCTACCGAGTTCTGCAGACATCTTAACGAGCTTACCAACACCGTTCTGGTCGAGACGAGCGAAGGGATCGTTTTCGAAGATCTTTGTATCGTAGTAAGAGGGGAGGAACTTACCAGCGTCATCACGGCTGAAGCCGAATGTCATCTGTGTAAGGTCGTTTGTACCAAAGCTAAAGAATTCAGCTTCCTTAGCGATTTCGTCTGCTGTAAGAGCAGCTCTGGGGATTTCGATCATTGTACCAACCTTGTAGTCGAGTTCAACGCCTGCAGCTGCGAT
>SVRB01000014.1 GCA_015065045.1 Oscillospiraceae bacterium
TGAATCTACGAAGAGCACTGTCAAGTGATTCATTTTCTTTGACTTTAATTTCTGCCATTTTGTTTTCCCTCCCTCCATACTATGGAAAAGAGAATGTCACCATTCCTACAGAACATTATACTCTTTTACCTTTAATATGTCAATAGTTTATTTATCATTTTTTTCATAAAATGTATAAATATCTTTATTTTACAACCAAGTTTACAAGCTTTTTGGGTACAAAAATTTCTTTGATTATTGTTTTACCTTCAATAAAAGGCTTGATTTTCTCGTCATTTTTAACGGTTGCGAGGGCATCTTCCTTTGATATTTCCGCAGGGATCATAAGTGTTCCGCGGAGCTTACCGTTTATCTGTACAGCAATTTCAACTGTGCTGTCGATAGTCTTTGCTTCGTCATATACAGGCCATTCAGCGAGTGAGCAGAAGCCTTCTCCGCCGAGAGTTTCCCAAATTTCTTCGCAAAGGTGGGGAGCAAAAGGACAGAGAAGCTTAACGAACGTCATCAATTCGTCCTTTGTGATGCTTCCTTTATCGTATATGTCGTTTGTCAAAGTCATCATAGAAGCTATAGCTGTATTGAATTTCAATTCTTCAATATCGTTTGTAACCTTCTTGATCGTCTTATGGAACGCGCTTTCAAGCTCTTTTGTAACGCCTGTGCCGTTCATAATTTCTGTCATTCCTGCAACTCTGTCAAGGAAACGCTTACAACCCTTAACGCTATTTTCAGACCAGGGAGCAGCACTTGCATAATCACCCATAAAGAGAATATATACACGAAGAACGTCAGCGCCGTATTCGTCAACAACGTTGTTGGGGTCAACTACGTTACCCTTGGATTTACTCATCTTATCGCCGTCAGGACCGAGAATAAGTCCCTGAGCAGTTCTCTTTGCGTAGGGCTCTTCCTGTGATACAGCGCCTATATCGTAAAGGAATCTGTGCCAGAATCTTGAGTAGATCATATGTCTTGTAACGTGCTCCATACCGCCGTTATACCAGTCAACAGGCATCCAATAATCGAGCTTTTCTTTATCAGCAAAAGCTTTATCGTTATTAGTATCGATGTAACGGAGGAAGTACCATGACGAGCCTGCCCACTGAGGCATTGTGTCGGTTTCTCTCTTTGCGGGAGCGCCGCACTTGGGACAAGTGCAGTTTACAAATGAATCGATCTTAGCGAGAGGGCTTTCTCCGCCTTCTCCGGGTTCGAAGTTAGATATTTCAGGCAATCTTAAGGGAAGCTCTTCATAAGGAACAGCAACCATACCGCAGCAAGGGCAGTGAACTATCGGAATAGGTTCGCCCCAATATCTCTGACGGTTGAATGCCCAGTCCTTCATTTTGTACTGAACACCCTTTTCTCCGATGCCTTGTTCTTCAAGATATTCAAGAACCTTTGCGATGGAGTCTTTTTTATTTGTCATACCATTAAGGAGACCGGAATTTACCATTTCTCCGTCGCCGGTATATGCAGCTTCTTCAATATTGCCGCCTTTGATTACTTCGATTATATCAATACCAAACTTTTTAGCAAAGTCATAGTCTCTTTCGTCGTGCGCAGGAACAGCCATAATAGCACCTGTGCCGTAACCCATCATAACGTAGTCGGAAATGTAGATCGGGATCTCCTTGTTGTTAATGGGGTTAATAGCAGAAAGACCGTCGATTTTAACGCCTGTTTTCTCTTTTACGAGCTGAGTACGTTCAAACTCTGTTTTCTTAGCGCATTCGTCCTTGTACGCGTCAAGATCTGCTATGTTGTTTATTTCATTTCTGTATTTTTCAATAATGGGATGCTCGGGCGCGATAACCATAAATGTTACGCCAAAGAGCGTGTCGGGACGTGTGGTGTATATACGAAGGTTTTCGTTTTTATCTTTAAGAGCAAAGTTTACGAAAGCGCCGGTTGACTTACCGATCCAGTTAACCTGCTGCATTTTGATGTTGGGGAGGTAATCTACCTCATCAAGTCCCTGAAGGAGCTTGTCAGCATATTCGGTAATACGAAGATACCATACGTCCTTTGATTTTTGGATAATATCTGTATGACAAATGTCACATTTACCACCCTGAGAGTCTTCGTTTGAAAGAACTACCTTACAGTGAGGGCAGTAGTTTACGAGCGCTGTATCTCTGAAAACAAGACCGTTTTCAAACATCTTAAGGAATATCCACTGTGTCCACTTATAGTAATCTTCTTGTGTTGTATCAACCGTTCTTGTCCAGTCGAAAGAGAAGCCTACTCTCTTAAGCTGATCTGTAAATCTTACGATGTTATCATCAGTTACCTTACGGGGATGGATACCTGTTTTGATAGCGTAGTTTTCCGTAGGAAGACCGAAAGCATCAAAACCGATAGGGAAGAGTACGTTGTAGCCTTCCATTCTTCTTTTTCTTGAAATAACCTCAAGACCTGAATAAGCCTTGATATGACCAACGTGCATACCTGCACCGCTGGGGTAGGGGAATTCAACAAGTCCGTAGAATTTCTTTTTCGATTTGTCTGAATCGTCGGCTAAAAAGATTTTTTCATCTTCCCATCTTTTTTGCCACTTTTTCTCGTTTTCGGAAAAATTATATTTCATAATCGGTGTCACTAACCTTTCATAGATTTATGATTTATGTTTAATGTTAAATTAAAAGTCCTGATATGTCAATATCCTCAGCATCGCTCCAAAGCTTTTCAAGCTTATAAAAATCTCTTGCTTCTCTGCTGAATATATGAACGATTACCGAGCCATAGTCGAGTACAGTCCAAGTAGCTTCGTTATATCCTTCGATGTGATGGGGAGCAATACCCATTTCTTCAAGCTTCTTTTCAACCTCACCTGCAAGTGCGCGGATCTGTGTGTTTGAGTTACCTCCGCATATTACAAAATAATCGGAGAGGATCGTTTTGTCGTCAATTCTCAAAAGCTTCAAGTTGTTCGCCTTTTTTTCGTCCAAAGTTTTTACGATTACTTCGGCAAGCTCACGGGGAGTAAGTTCTGTAATTTTATTTTCTGTATTCATAATAAACCTTTCAATGTTTTATGTTTTAATATCTTGGTATATAGATGGAGCCGCCGTTTATGTCACCGGCGTTGGATACGTTACCGCCTATAAGATTATCGGGCTCGCATTCGTAATAGGGGTTAAGATATTCAGCTGTTCCGTTGTTGCTGTAAAATATCTTGTTTTTGTCGAAGATTGAATCTGTAATTTCAAAATCGTACATATTAAAGTATTCGTTTATGAGCTGTAATGCGCCCTTACGGTTCATAACGTAGTACCAAGGAGCACCGGCGGTAGGTGCAGGAGAGTATCCTGTCAACGTCATGAAGTTCATATTATTCAGATCGATTGAAAGAAGACTTTTTGCGAAATAAACAGCATCTTCAAGCTCAATGTCTGTTTTTACGTGTTTAAATATCTGACCTGCAATTTTTACTATAGTTGTAACACTGAAGCTATCTTTTACTTCTTTCAAGAGGGCAGACATGAATATTTTCTGAGCATCAAGTCTGCCTATGTCAGCTTGAAGATAACTTGATCTGTGTCTGATAAAGCCTTCTGCTTTAGCGCCGTTAAGAAGCTGCTTGCCTTTTTTGAGCACCATCTCTCTCTTTTCATATTCATCATAGTAAGACACATCCTGCGGGATATTTACTTCAACACCACCGAGAATGTCGACAATGTTTCTAAAGCCTTCGAGATTTACCATTGCGTGATAATTTATGTTAATGCAAAGGTTCTTTTCGAGTGTTTCCTCAAGCTTTTGTAAGCCATATTCCTGAGGATCGGTTGCTTTGTTATATATACCCTGGCTGTAGTATATTCCGTATAATGCGTTTATTTTGTGAGACATTCCGTTTACTTCTACGTAAGTATCTCTTGGTATCTGCATAATGGAAATCTTTTTAGCTTCTACGTTAAATGAAATAAGCATTATAACGTCAGTATTTGAAGCTACCTTGTCTGCACCGAGAAGCAGGAAGTTATACATTTTTGATTTGTCGGGAGCATCGTTTTGGTTTGGGGTATCTGTATTAGACGGCTCTGACGTGTCGGTAGTGAGGTCTTCGGTATCAAAGGGGAGTGTATCCTCCGAGCCGTTTGAGGGTGCCTCTACGTTATTCCATAAATTGATCGCCCAAATTCCAACACCTATTGCTGTTAATAGCAATATACCGATGATGATAGACAAGGTGATCAATACTATTTTTACTGTTTTTTTCTTTTTTGAGATTGGTGCTTTGTTTGTGGGATACTTTTTCATTTTAAACTCCTGAACTTTCTTCGATGGATGGGTGAATATGTGGTGGTTAACGTGTTTTGTTTGTTAAAAGATAGTTATACGCCTTTACTGTAAGAGGGTGTATGTATTTACCTCTGTTCAATAAATCCGTTATCGTATACTTTAGTGACAAGAAAATGGTGTCATCTAATTTTTTATGTAAGTCATCTGAGGGCTCGTAGAAGAATTTTCTTAATTCAATACATTCCTCGTGCTTACGGGTAGGCTCGATATAATCTGCCAAGTATACAAGCTTTTCATATATCGACATATTCTCTCTGCCCGTGGTATGATATCTCACTGCAGTCAACGTATCTTCTTTTGCATATTCGGCAAAATACTTTTGAATGATTATCGGTGCAGAAAATGAGTGTATAATTTTCGGTGAAGCTAATGTAGCATCATCAAGAATAACTCCGTTATCGTTGCATAAAAGAATTTGCTCTCCAACGGGCATTTCCTTTGTAATATCGTGGAGATACCCTGCAGCAGTCAAAATGTCTCTGTCTACCTTAAACATTTCTGCCAATCTTGCGCATTCTTCGGCAACGGACAGTGTATGATCATATCTTTTTTCAGCCATATAAGGTTTAATTTTTTCTTTTAAGTCAATCATTTTGAACACCATAAATATTATATTTGTCAATATAAGCTCTAACTTCGGTGGGAATAAGGTTTGACGTGTCTTGGTTGTCTTTTATTTTTTGTCGAACCTCGGTTGAGGAAATATCAATAGGCTCCATAGGCACGTCGATAATTCTTGCATTATATTTTTCTGTATATTTTTGCTTCGCTTCAAGAATTTCTTTTGATTCATCGTGCGTATTGGGTCTTACTATATGCGCAATATTTGCAAGAGCAAAAACTCTTTCGAAGTTCTTCCATTTTTCGAGTGTTAAAAAATTGTCAGTACCGCAAAGAATAGTCAAGTCGTTTGACATTTTTATAAAATGCTCTAACGTTTCATAGGTGTAGCTTGTCTTTTGCTGAAGAATTTCGTAATCCGAAATTATGATTTTTTCTTCATAGAAAGGAAGCTCGCTAAAAGCGATCTTGAGCATCTCTAAGCGGTTTTTCGGGTCGTCACCCTTGCATATCGTTTTATGAGGCGGAATAAACGTTGGAATAATAAGCAGCTTGTCGAGCTGACACGCTGTTAAAAAAGCGTAAGCAGATCTTATATGGCCAAGATGAACAGGATCAAACGTTCCGCCGTAAATGCCTATTTTCATATCACTCATAATTATTCGTTATATAAGTTCGATTTTTTTATTCTTTTTTGATTCTCTGTAAAGAACGAATCTTGTTCCCACAGTTTGAATTACCTCTGCATTTACGATCTCAGCAATTTCCTCGGCAGCCTCTCTTGCTGAATATTCGGAGTTATCGAGAACGCGAAGCTTAATAAGCTCACGAGCTTCAAGCGCATTGGAGATCTGTTCGGTCATATTTTCGTTAATGCCGCCCTTTCCGATTTGGAAGATCGTATCAAGGTGTACGGCAAGAGAGCGAAGGTACGCTCTTTGTTTTGAAGTAAGCATATTATAAATCCTTTTATTTCAAGTCGTATTTTTTTATCTTTTCCGATAATGCTTGAGCAAACGCCTTCATTGCTTTTCCGCGGTGGCTTATTGAGTTCTTTTCATCGGCGGTAAGCTGTGCGAAGGTCTTGTTGAACGGAGGGTAGAAGAAATGAGGATCATAACCAAATCCGTTTTCGCCGGCAGCATTTTCCGTAATTATACCGCAAACCTTACCGTTTGTTACGATCTCGTCGTTTTGATTGGGGAAAATACAAACAACGCTGGTCATAAAGTGAGCTGTTCTTTTTTCTTCGGGAACGTTTTTCAACTTTTCCACCAAGAGTTTGTTGTTTTCTTTGTCTCCTCCGCCTGAAAATCTTGCAGAATAAACACCGGGAGCTCCATCTAAAGCATCAACGCAAAGACCGGAATCGTCTGCGATGGTTATATAACCAAGCGAAGCACCTACAGATGCCTTTATTCTTGCATTTTCTTCAAACGTAGAACCATTTTCTTCAATATCGTCTTTTACACCGATATCATCGAGTGAGAGAATTTTTATTTTGTCGGACAAATATTCCGACATCATTTTTTCAAGCTCTGCAATTTTCTTTTTGTTTCTGGAAGCTAAAACTATTTCCATAAAAATGTCCTCTATTCAAACAATGCAGTAACAAATTCGTCAGCAGAGAAGGGCTGAAGATCATCGATCTTTTCACCGACTCCGATATATTTAACGGGGATATCGAGTTCGTTTTTGATTGAAAAAACGATACCGCCCTTTGCTGTTCCGTCGAGCTTTGTAAGAACAAGTCCGGTAATGTCAGCGGCGTTCTTAAATTCTTTAGCCTGTCTTACAGCGTTTTGACCTGTGGTTGAGTCAAGCACCAAGAGGGTTTCTCTTGCTGCGTCAGGAAGCTCGCGCGAAATAACTCTGTCGATCTTCGCAAGCTCGTCCATAAGATTTTTCTTGTTGTGAAGTCTGCCCGCAGTATCGATAATAAGAACGTCAGCCTTTCTGCTCTTTGCGGCAGAAACAGCATCAAACACAACAGCGGCAGGGTCACTTCCTTCGTTGTTTTTTATTATATCAGCTCCCGCTCTGTCAGCCCATATCTGAAGCTGGTCGATAGCCGCGGCTCTGAACGTATCTCCTGCTGCAAGCACTACCTTTTTGCCTGATGATATGAGGTGATGGGCAATCTTTGCGATGGAGGTTGTTTTTCCCACTCCGTTAACGCCTATAACAAGAATTACAGACGGTGTTGTGGAAAGGTTCAACTGTTCTCCGTCGCCGATCATACCTTTTAATATTTCTATCAAAGCATTTCTTGTTTCTTCAGGATCTGAAAGACGTTCATCCTTGATCTTAGCGCGAAGCTTTTCGATTATTTCCTCTGTAGATTCAAATCCAACGTCGGCTGCGATAAGCAATTCTTCAAGCTCTTCAAGTAAATCTTCATCTACTCTTACGAAAGCCTTGAAAAGATTGTCAACCTGACCGAATATAGAAGCCTTGGTTTTTGATAAACCATTCTTTAATTTTTCAAAAAATGACATAAATAATACCTTTCGGGGCGTGTTATGTTTCGATATTATTCAAGCTTAACTCCAAGCTTATCTTCAATATCGCGTACGTTAACCGTGAGAACCTTGGAAATACCTTTTTCGTACATAGTAACGCCGTAAAGCGTGTCGGCTGATTCCATTGTGCCTCTGCGGTGTGTTATCATAATAAACTGTGTCGCATCCGAATATTTTCTTGCATATTCAGCAAATCTTACAACGTTGACTTCGTCAAGCGCTGATTCAATTTCGTCGAAAATACAGAAAGGAGTCGGATTGACCTTAAGTATTGCAAAGAACAAAGCTATCGCAACGAATGCCTGTTCACCACCCGAGAGAGAAACAAGATTTTTGATTATCTTTCCGGGGGGAGCAACGTTAATATCAATACCACTTGTGAGAACGTCGTCAGGGTTTGTCAAAACGAGCTCGGCAGTACCGCCGCCGAACAATTCGCGGAAGACGTTTTTGAAGTGTACGTTGATATCCTTCATTGCCTGAGAGAATCTGTCGCGCATTTCAACCTCAAGCTTAACGATAATATCGGTAAGCTGTTTTTCGGCTGCTTCAAGGTCGGATATCTGACTGTGCATAAAGTCGTATCTTTCCTTAACCTCTTTGTATTCATCAACAGCGCTTACGTTTACGTGGCCGAGAGCTCTGAGCTTGTTTTTGTACTCAGTAAGCTGACGGAACGTTTCGTTTCTGTTTTCTGAAGTTATTTCAGGAAGTGTAAGCTCGGTTGCCGTTGTGTAAGTAAGCTCATATTCATCCCATATTCTTTCGCTTGACTTGTCAAGGTCATTCTTTAACTGCTCACAAAGTCCCTCGAGTTTTGTGTGAGAACGGAACACAAGCTCTCTTGAGTTTGCTTTTTCTTTTATCTTTGCACGAATATCGTTGATCTTCTTTTCGTATTCGTCGTTTTTCTCAGAGAAGTCGCCGCGTTCTTTTTCAAGCGTCGAGATAGTAAGAAGTATTTCGTCTAAAGACTTCTTTATGTTTTCCTTACGGGTTTCAGCGTTATTCTGTCTGTCATTCAACGTTGTGAGTTCGCTTTTTCCGAGAGAAATACGTTCTTCTAAGGACATAAGAAGCTCTTCTGTAGACTGAACTGTCTTTTCGAGGTTTTCTGTGTCCTTCTTGTCTTCAGTGAGTCTGATTACAGAATCACTGTTTCTCTTTCTTAATTCCTCAATTTCCAAATTCTTTTCGGAAATAAGAGCCTTTTGTTTTTCATGTTCGGTCTTGCCTGCTGAAATAAGCGCGTCTATTTCTGCAATATCACCATCGATGGATTGCTTTTTCTTGTTATAAAAATCATCGGACTTTTCGAGTCTTTCCATCTCGTTTTTGAGTTCAGACAAGCTCTTTTCGTCAGAGGCGATCTGAGACTTGAGAACCTCGTATTGAGTGTTTTCGGCATTGAGCAGAGAAGAGAGCAGGGATGCGTTTCCGAGATATGAATCTTTTTCTCGGTTAAGCTTTTCTTTTTCTTTGTTAAGCGTATCAAGATCAGCCTGCGCTTTTGTTGTCTCTGTTTGTAATGAAGCACACTCTTTTTTGAGCTTTTCTATTTCTGTTGAGCGAGTAAGCATACCGCTGTCTTTTTTAACAGAACCGCCGGTATAAGAACCGCCCGCATTTATAAGCTGTCCGTCAAGAGTTACCAAACGAACCTTGTAATTTGTCTTCTTTGCGGCAAAGCTTGCATTGTTTATGTTGTCAAAAACAATAGTTCTGCCGAGCAAATATTCGTTGATTATCTTAAACTGTTCTTCGCATTCAGCAAGCTCGCTTGCAACACCAACGTATCCGTCGAGTGCTGATATTGTGTTTATATCAACGTTGAGCTTTTGTGCCTGAATAGAAGTTATGGGGTAGAACGTCGCTCTGCCTGCATTCTTTTCTTTAAGCAAAGCGATAGCCTTTTTTGCGCTCTCGTCGTCCTTAACAACAATGTTTTGCAAGTTTCCGCCAAGCGCTGTTTCTATAGCGACCGTATATTTTCTGTTTACGGTAATAAGCTTTGATACAGGACCGAAAATTCCCGAAAGCGTATTCTTTGCGCTTTCGCTCATTACGAATTTAACGCTGTTTGCATAACCCTCGAAGTGTTCTTCCATTCGCGTCAATGCATCAGCTCTCTGCTTCTTTGAAGCCATATCGATATACAAAGCGTTAAGTCTGTCGTTGAGCGATTTGATTTCAGTATCAAGTCTCTCAATTTCAGTATCGGTATGTTTTGCCGAAGCGTTTGCCTCATCTGTTTTCTTGCGATATCCCTCGATAGTTTTTTCTGCCTTGGACGAACGCTCTTTTAAGAGAGTGATCGCTTCTTCAAGCGCTGTGATCTCACCCTTTAAGCTTTCGTATCTTTCGTCCTCGCTCTTTCTTGAACCCGAAAGGGAAGAAAGCTCGATCTGTTTTGCAATAACCTCGTCTTCTTTTGCTCTTATGATAGCTTCGGTTTGAGCAAGACCATTTTCAAGCTCAACGAGCTCGAGAAGCGAATTTTCAAGAAGCGTGTCTGCTGTTTCTCTTTCTTTTTCGGAAAGTGAAAGATTATTCTTTAATTGTTCAAGGTTATGTTTTGCTTCTTCGAGTGATGCTTTTGTTTTGCTTAATTCGTCGTCACGAAGGGAGAGTTCGTTTTCTGACTGTATCTTAAGCTGTTTTAAATGCTCGATATCGTTGTCGAGAACCTTCAAGCTGCTTTCGTAACCGAATTTCTTTTCATTAGCGTTTTGAAGCTCTGTATGATTTTTTTCTGATTTCAGTTTATTTTCCTGTGCGTATTCAGAAAGTCTTTCGTTCTGGTTTTCGAGAGATTGAATCGTTTCGTCAGCAATCTCAAGCTCTTTTGCGGAAAGGATAAAATCATCCTCTGATTTCTTTAGCTTCTCGCGAAGCTCTTTTGTATCGTAAAGCCAAAGTGAAATATCAGCGCCCTTTTTCTTTTCGTAAAGGTCCAAATATTTCTTCGCCTTTTCGGCTTCCTTTTCGAGAGGTCCGATTCTGCTTTCAAGCTCAAACTTAATATCGTTTAAGCGTACGAGGTTATCGTTCGTTGAATTCAACTTGCGTTCAGCCTCGTTTTTCTTGTATCTGTATTTTGAGATACCTGCAGCTTCTTCGAATATATTTCTTCTTTCATCGCTCTTCTGTGAAATAATTTCGGCAGCTTTACCCTGGCTGACAATAGAGTAACCCGTCTTGCCCACACCGGTATTCATAAACATCTCATGAATATCCTTAAGTCTTGCGGGACGGCGGTTTATCATATATTCGCTTTCGCCCGAACGGTAATATCTTCTTGTAACCTCTACCTCGTCGTAGTCAATATCAATTCTGTTACCGTCTCCGGTGTTGTCAATTACAAGAGTAACTTCGGCATATCCCATAGGACTGCGTGTTGCAGAGCCGCCGAAGATAACGTCTTCCATTTTTGTGCCTCGGATGTTTTTGCTGGAAAGTTCGCCGAGAACCCAACGCATAGCATCGGAAATATTAGATTTTCCGCTTCCGTTAGGGCCGACAATGACAGTCATGCCGCTATCAAAATTTATAGTCGTTTTATCGGGAAAAGACTTAAATCCGTGGATTTCAAGTGATTTCAAACGCATGGTGTCAAATGCCCCCTTTCTCATTCTTTAGCATATCTTTTAAATCGCGCCACGTCATAGTATATCTAATATAATATTATATCCTATAATGTCATTTTTTTCAACAACTTTTACGGATTTTAAATTATAATTTTTTATTAATTTTTCTTTGTTAATACGTTTCTGACCGACTACCTTTGATACAGCTCCCAAAGAGCAGTAGATTACAAGATTTTTACCGCTCATATCGTCATTTACACGGTCGAGGATTTCGCATATTTTTTTGTAGTAAAGATAATTCTGAGCTAATTCACCTATAGCCGGATGATAGTCTCCACCGTATACAACGTCGGGGTCGTATAGCTCATCACCCGACTGAAGACCGATTCGAATAACCTCTTTTTCAGCCTTGTCGAAAACAAGCAAAGCTTCTCCTGTTCGTGTAACGGCATCTTCAAGTCTTAGAGGTGTATACTCGTTTCTTTTTGCCATTGAGCATAGCTCGGTTTCTCTTAAAACTACGGTCGGATAAATTCTTGCTCCGTCGCATAATTCAGCTATAATGTTAGCTGTATATACTTCTTTTTCAAGGGTTGAGCAGGGAAGCCCGATCATCATTTGACCGATGAGGGTAAAGTTATGCTTTTTTATAAGCTTGCAGGCTTCGATTGCTGTTTTTGCGGTGTGACCCCTCTTTGATGCACACAGAACCTCATCATCCATCGACTGAAGTCCGAGTTCAATAGTTTTTACTCCATAGTTCTTCAAAATTTGCAGAATTTCTTCGTTGATATAATCGGGACGGGTCGAAAGTCTGATTGAAGATACACTGCCGTTTTCTATGTATTTGTATGCAGTTTTTAACAGGAAAATCATATCGTCTCTGTCAATGCCCGTAAAGCTTCCGCCGAAGAATGCTATCTCAGTTTCGGTATTGTCTGTATCAATAGTTGACAGAGCGTTTTTTATAATGCTGTCGACTTCGTTTTTATTAAAAGAAGACGTGCCCGAAATGCGTTTCTGATTACAGAAAACACAATCATTCGGGCATCCTAAATGCGGTATAAATACCGGTATATTCACATGTTTCAAAATATTTCTCCAAGAAAAAATATTAGTGTTATTCGTATGGAATTTAAAATTTAAAATCAAGCCTGTCCAAAGGGTAAAAGCGAATATTATTTTTACAAAAAATAATATAAATAAATCAGGCTTGTCCAAAGAGTAAAAGCGAATATTATTTTTATAAAAAATAATATAAATAAATCAGGCTTGTCCAAAGAGTAAAAGCAAGTATTATTTTTATAAAAAATAATATAAATAAATCAGGCTTGTCCAAAGAGTAAAAGTGCCTCTTTAGCAGCATTTTGCTCAGACTCTCGTTTGCTTTTTCCGATACCTTTTCCAATTACGTTATTGTTTAAATAGGCTTCGGTCTCAAAGACTCTGTCGTGCGCGGGGCCGGATTCTTTAACGAGCTTGTATTCAAGCACGTCACCGTGCTCTTGCTGTACAAACTGCTGAAGCATCGACTTGTAATCCTTGGTGTTTCCTCTGACGAGTATTTGCTGAATTTCGTTAATTGCAAAGGGAAGAACAAACGCCTTAACGGGTTCGATTCCGCCGTCAATATACATAGCCGCCAACAAAGCCTCAAAAGCGTCAGCAAGAATTGAGGATCTTTCTCTGCCGTTGGTTATTTCCTCTCCGTGTCCCAAAAGCATATATTTTCCAAGCTCGATCTCTCTTGCAAACTTTGATAACGCTCTTTCGCAAACGGTTCCCGCTCTTACCTTGGATAATTCGCCCTCGGGCAAGTCGGGATAGTTTGTATACAGATATTCGCTTACCGTAAGAGAGAGTATTGAGTCACCGAAAAACTCGAGTCTTTCGTTACATTCTGCCTTTATGGATTTTGATTTAAGCTCGTTTGAAAACGATGAATGCGAGAGGGCTTTAAGCAAGACCTGTTTATCTTTAAAATTGTAATTCAGCTTTGATTCAAGGCCTTGAATCGTGCTTATCAGTTCGTTTAAATCGTTAATTTCGTTTATATTCATTCTTCTGTGCCTGTCTTTGCAGATTCTTTTTTTGTCAACTGCGAGCTCTGGCGCGCAATTTCTATTATTATACCCGTATTTACGTAATATATAGCCTGCTTAATAGCATTTTTTACAGCCTTTGCGTCTGACGAACCGTGAGCTTTGATTACGGGTTTTGAAATTCCGAGAAGGGGAGCACCGCCATATTCGGAAGCGTCAAATTTCTTTTTAAATGATTTTAAAGTGCTTTTAAGAACCAAAGCAGATACCTTTGAGAGAGCGTTTGTCATAAAGAGCTCCTTCAACTGCTCGATCATAAAAGAACCAAAGCCTTCGGTCATTTTGAGAACAACGTTGCCGGTAAAGCCGTCTGTTACGATAACGTCTGACTTTGCGAAGGGAATATCTCTGCCCTCGATGTTTCCGATAAAATTAACGTCAGATTCCTGAAGCTTTTTATAAGCTTCTCTGTGAAGGTCAGTACCCTTTGTTTCTTCCGTACCGTTATTCAAAAGTCCAACAGTGGGATTTTTGATTCCGTGGAGTCTTTCCATGTATATAGAGCCCATTTTTGCGAATTGCTCGAGGTTTTCAGGTGTAACGTTTATGTTAGCGCCTGAGTCAACAAGCAAGGTAGGTCTTGCCAAGGGCAAAATCGTACCGATAGCGGCTCTGAGTCCTCTGATTCTTCTTACGATGAATGTAGCGCCTGCAAGAAGCGCGCCTGTATTTCCTGCGCTTACAAATGCGTCTCCTTTGCCCTCTGCGAGCATTTTAAGGCCTACGTTCATAGAGGAATTGTTTTTCTCGCGGACAACACTCATAGCTGAGTCTTCCATCGTTATAAATTCGGGAGCGTCAACAATTTCAATTTTGTCCATAGAGTATCCGTGGTCGGCAAATGCTGCCAATATAACGGATTCATCTCCGACAAGAGTAATATCACAGCCAAATTCTTTTATAGCCGTAACTGCGCCCTCGACAAACTGCTCGGGAGCTTTATCTCCTCCCATAACGTCAAGTATAATTCTCATAAAATATCTCCAAAAAACAGATTTGTAAAAGTATATCTGGTTTCTAAAAATCGGTTTTGATTTTGTTTATGTATTCAATAGAACGATTAGCCAATGCCTCGTTTCTAAAGCGCTTGCCGCCTTTAACCTTTTGTTCGAGGTTGGCAACAAGACCGAAGTTCGCATTCATCGGCTGGAAGTTTGCGACATTTTCATCGCTGATATAGTGAGCCAATGCTCCTATTGCAGTAATATTGGGGAAGTCGATAAGACTTTCGCCTTTTGCGTATCTTGCTGCATTTACTCCTGCAACAAAGCCGCTCGACGTAGACTCAACGTACCCTTCAACTCCCGTCATCTGACCTGCAAAGAAAACGTTCGGCTTTTCTCTCATAGCATAGAATTGATTCAAGCATTTAGGAGAGTTTATAAACGTATTTCTGTGCATAACTCCGTAGCGAAGGAAATTGGCGTTTTCAAGACCGGGAATCATAGAGAAAACTCTCTTTTGTTCGCCAAAAGTAAGATGTGTCTGGAATCCGACAAGGTTATACATAGTTTTATCTGCATTTTCCTGACGGAGCTGAATAACAGCATAAGGCTCTTTTCCGGTTTTTGGGTCGGGAAGACCTACAGGCTTTAACGGTCCGTAACGAAGCGTATCGTATCCGCGTTTTGCCATAACTTCGACAGGCATACAGCCTTCAAATACATTCGGCTTTTTCTGTGAATCCTTGTCGAATTCTTTTAACTGTGCTTCTTCTGCGTTTATAAGGTTTTCGTAAAATATGTCGTATTCCTCTTTTGTCATAGGACAGTTCAAATATGAAGCCTCGCCCTTGCCGTAACGTGATGCGGCATAGATCTTGTTCATATCGAGGGTCGAATATTCAACTATAGGTGCAGATGCGTCAAAGAATGACAAGTGCGTTTTTCCAAGATAGTTTTCAAGATACTGCGAAAACATATCCGAGGTCAAAGGCCCAGTTGCGACGATAGATATCTCGTCCTCGGGGATAGAGGTCACCTCTTGCTCGATTACGTTTATATATGGATTTGATCTTATCTTGTCTGTAATATATTCAGAAAACTTATGTCTGTCCACTGCAAGCGCAGAGCCTGCTTCAACCTGAGTTGCGTACGCCGCTTGGATGATCAAAGAATCCATTAAGTTAAGCTCTTCCTTGAGAAGTCCGACAGCGTTCGTAAGACAGTTACTGCGCAGTGAGTTAGAACAAACAAGCTCAGCCAATTTATCACTTGAGTGAGCAGGTGTTTTTTTGTGCGGCTTCATTTCATAGAGGTCAACGTAAACCCCGCGTTTAGCCGCTTGGTACGCGGCCTCGCAACCTGCAAGACCGCCGCCAAATACGTTTATCTTTTTTTGTTCCATAATATTTAAAAATCTTATAATTTAGTCTTTTTTAGATTCTTCTCGGCTGTAATTACATTTTTCGTTTCTGCAATATACAAGCTTCTTTCTCTTCTTTACAAGGAGAATATCGCCACACTCGGGACATTTTTCTTCAGTGGGCATATCCCATGAGGAGAAGTTACATTCAGGATATTTTTCGCAGCTGTAGAACGTAATATGCTTCTTACCGCCTTGCTTTGTAACGATCTTGGATCCGCAAACGGGGCAGGCTACGCCGGTATCCTTGGTGATCTGCTTGGTATTCTTACACTTCGGATATGCTGAACAAGCGTAGAATGAGCCGAATTTACCTGAACGGATAACCATTTCCGATCCGCAAAGCTCACAGATCATTCCTGTCTTATCAGCTTCCTTGGTTTCTTTCTTTTCAGCCTTTTCTTCTTTGGGTTTACCGTTTTTGTCAAGAGGCTTTGTGTTACGGCATTCGGGATAGTTCGGACAAGCGGCAAACTTGCCGTATCTGCCGTTTTTAACTATCATCTTAACTCCGCAATGCTCGCAGATTATATCTGTTTCTTCCGGAGGAATGTCGATTTCTCCGTTTTTAGCCGCTTCTTCAGCCTTAGCTAAGCATAACTTAAATCCGTCGTAAAACTCTGACAAAACGTTAAGCATATTGTCATTTCCGTTTTCGATCGAGTCAAGTCTGTCTTCGAGCTGAGCTGTAAACTTATAGTCGATAATATCGGGGAAGTTTTCCATTATAAGCTTGGTCGTCATCTCTCCGAGATATGTCGGTTTAAGGGATTTGCCGTCTCTTGTAACGTAATCTCTTGCAATTATCGTAGTGATAATGGGAGTGTACGTACTCGGTCTGCCTATTCCTTTTTCTTCAAGCTGCTTAACGAGAGAAGCTTCTGTATATCTGGGAGCGGGTTCTGTAAAGTGCTGCTCGGGGAGAACCTCTTTTTGCTTCAAGATTTCGCCCTCGCTTATTTCAACGAGCTTTGTCTGTTTTTCAGTATCTCCAAATTCTCCGTTGTCTCCGGGATCGTATACTGACAAAAATCCGGGGAACTTAACGTTGTATCCGCTTGAGTGGAATATATATCCGTTGGAAACTATCTCAGCGTTAACCGTGTTGAGCTGAGCTGACGCCATCTGAGAAGCCAAGAATCTATCCCAAATAAGCTTATAAAGCTTGTATTGATCGGATGAAAGATATTTTTTGATAGTATCGGGATCAAACTTCATAGACGAAGGTCTGATAGCTTCGTGAGCGTCCTGAGAGTTTGATTTGGATTTATAAAATCTTTTTTGTGCGGGGTAATATTCCTCGCCGTATTTTGATTTAATATAATTTTCTGCCGCTTCGGATGCTTCCTGAGAAATACGGAGTGAGTCTGTACGCATATAAGTAATAAGACCGTGTACACCGCCGTTTTCACTACCGAGGTTAATACCTTCGTAAAGCTCCTGCGCTATCTGCATTATCTTCTGCGAACGGAAGTTAAGTTTTCTTGATGCTTCCTGCTGAAGTGTAGATGTTGTAAAGGGAGGCGCGGGATTTCTGTTTTTTACGGCTTTTTTTACTGATTCAACGACAAAGTTTCCGTTTGTGACCTGCTCGAATATCTTATCCGATTCTTCCTTTGAGCCAAGCTCCATTTTGCCGTTTTTATCTCCGTAAAATACAGCCTTAAGAGCCTTTGACTGCGAGTTCAAAAGCTGTGCTGTAATAGTCCAGTATTCTGTAGGCACAAATGCTCTGATCTCTTCTTCTCTCTCAACAATAAGACGGGTAGCAACAGACTGAACACGGCCTGCAGAAAGTCCGCTTTTGAGTGTTTTCCAAAGAAAAGGACTTGCTTTATATCCCACGATTCTGTCAAGGATACGTCTTGTCTGCTGTGAGTTGACAAGGTCCATATTGATGGGCTGGGGATTCTTAATAGCCGCCTTTACAGCGCTTTTTGTGATTTCGTTAAAAGATATTCTTTTAGCCTTTGAAGGATCAATTCCGAGAGCATTTGCAAGATGCCATGATATAGCTTCGCCTTCGCGGTCAGGGTCAGTTGCGAGGAATACTTTGTTAGCATTTTTAGCTTCTTTTTTGAGCTCGCTTATAAGCGGACCCTTGCCTCTTATGTTTATATAACGCGCTTCAAAATTGTTATCTATGTCAACGCCGAGAGTGCTTTTGGGCAGATCGCGAACGTGTCCCTTGGACGCGGTAACCTTATATCCGCTGCCGAGGTAACCTTTAATTGTATTTGCTTTTGCGGGTGATTCCACTATAACGAGATTTGACATTTATACACCTCATAGTTTTACGGGATTTGTTTTTTGTTTATTTTAGGGACGAATGTGTTAAGCAAGTATAAAGCATCCGCCCGGTAACGCATTTACTATACCTTGAATTTCAAGAATTGTCAATGAAGACATTATTTCGGAAACAGAAATACTTGTATCCTTTGCAATTTCTTCAAGTGATTTGGGAGTCTTTTTAGACAAGCACATAGCTACCGCTTTTTGCTCGGTAGGTAAGTGGTCAAAGTTTGGTAAAGTCTCCTCTGCTTCGTATGTCTGCTCTACTTCCGTTTTTGCGATATAAGTCTCGCGGGGAAGTATGGGACTTTTTGTTTTTGAATCAAGTATAACAGCTTTTTCGGGATTATAGCGTCCGTCTTTTTTTCTGTCTGTCTTCTGGTGTGAAAGACGTATTTTTTCGGGATACAAGAACTCGTATTCGCGAAGAATGTCATTTGCATCATTTACTGCGATAGCACCCGATTGAATAAGACTGTTAGGTCCGAGACTGTTGTATTCGCCAATTCTTCCGGGAATGGCAAAAAGGTCTCGGTTTTGCTTTTTTACTTTTTGAGCTGTGATCATAGCTCCGCTTTTTATTTGAGCTTCTACGACTAACGTACCGAGAGACAGACCGCTTATAATTCTGTTTCTCTGAGGGAAAGAATAGCGAGTTGCCGACGTCTCGGGCGGATATTCCGAAATCAACGTTCCGCTTACGCAGAGCCTGTTGTATAATTCATAATTTTCCTTCGGATATATCTTATCCACTCCGCAACCCAAAACCGCAACCGTCTTTCCGCCTGCGTCAAGAGCTGCTTTGTGGCATACCGAGTCTATTCCGAAAGCCATTCCGCTGATAACGTAAGCGCCGCTTAATGCAAGATCAAAAGAAATTTCATAAGCGCATCTGCAGCCGTACGGAGATGGTGTTCTCGTACCTACAGTTCCTATACAAACTTCTTTATCAAAGTCTGGCAAAATGCCCTTATAATAAAGCAATACGGGCGGATTTTTTATAGTTCTGAGTCTTGAGGGGAATAGCTCGTTGTCGTAGGGAAGTATGCCTATATTTTTTCTTTGGCATACTTTTATTATATTTACAGCGCTGTCGGTGTTTTTATCCAAAAGAGCTGTTACTTGCTTAGGTTTAAGTGAAAAAACTTTACTGAGTTGTTCTTCTGTAGCTGAATATATGTTTTCCACCGAGCCAAACGTATGATATAAAATACTAAACGTTGGAGTGTCAGGGAGGCATTTTTCGCTTAGCCATACCCATAAAATCAAATTGTCCATTTTTTGTTTTTACCTATATGTTTCCCAGAGTATAACGGATGCCGCTGAGGAAACGTTAAGTGATTCGGCACCCTCTTCCATCGGAATTATAACGGTACCCGAGCAGCTGTCAATAACCTTTTGATCAAGCCCGTGACCTTCATTTCCCATAACGAAGCAGCTTTTTTTAACGTCCTTTGTATCCTTGAGCGAAACTGCGTTATCTGTAAGAGCTGTCGCATAAACAGGATAACCGTTTTTCTTTATATGCTCGATTGTTTTGCTAAGGTCGTTTGTTCTGTATGTGGATATTCTGAACATAGCGCCCATAGATGCTCTGAGCGTTTTCTGATTATAAATATCAGCGCTGTCGCTTGAAATGATAAGAGTCATCTTACCAAAAGCCGCCGATGTTCTTGCTATAGTTCCCAGATTTCCGGGATCTTGAATTGATGAAAGTATCAATCCTACGTTTTCAAATCTTACGTCGGCTGTTTCGTCATATTCCTTATGGAGAGAATCAAGATATTTTGCCGTGCATATTATACCCTCGGGAGCTGAATTCTCCGATAGCTTTTGGCAAACTGAATCCGATATCAATATGCAGTTATTGTATTTTGCAATATCGGGGTATTTTTCTGCGCATTTTTCGGTAAGGAAAATGTGCTCGATTTCTACCCCCGAGCTTATTGCTTCTCTTGTTAATTTTATACCCTCAAAAAGAAAGGATTTTTTGTTTTCGCGATATTTTTTATCCTTGAGCTTTGCAGTTTCAACAACAAGAGGGTTGTTTCTGCTTGTTATAATGTCCAAAATAAATCCTCCTTTTTTGAGAAATATAACAAAATTAAGTGTCAGTTTGACAAAAGGATGCAAAATGCAACCTTGCCTTTTGTAGCACAAAAACCCGGGATCATTCCGGGTTTTTGGTAGTATTATAACTTATTTAAGTGCAGCTTTAGCTTTTTCAACGATTGCTGCGAAAGCTTCCTTATCGGAAACGGCGATCTCAGCGAGCATCTTTCTGTTGAGGTTGATGCCAGCCATCTTAAGACCGTGCATAAGCTGTGAATAGTTGATTCCGTTTACCTTTGCCTGAGCTGAGATTCTTGTGATCCAGAGTGCACGGAAATCTCTCTTCTTCTGCTTTCTTCCTACGTATGCGTAGTTACCGCTCTTCATTACGGCCTGTTTAGCCATCTTGAAGTGTTTGCTCTTTGCGCCCCAGTAGCCTTTAGCGA
>SVRB01000015.1 GCA_015065045.1 Oscillospiraceae bacterium
TTATTGAGCTTGTAAAGGATCTTGCTTCGGTGTTCAAGACAAGAATCGAGCTTCGTCAGATCGGTATCAGAGATGAAGCGAAGATGATGGGCGGACTCGGTGTATGCGGTAGACCGTTCTGCTGTAAAACATTCTTGAATGACTTCGCACAGGTTTCTATAAAGATGGCAAAGGAACAGAATTTGTCGTTGAATTCAGCAAAGATTTCGGGTACTTGCGGCAGACTTATGTGTTGCTTACGCTACGAATCCGACGTGTATGAAGAGGAGCTCAGAAAGACTCCCAAGATTGATTCAATAGTAGATACACCTTCCGGTGAGGGTGTGGTTGTGGAGGTCAGTCCTTTAGCAGGAATCGTTAAGGTTAGAATAACTTCTACACCGGATCAGGCTCCCAAGGCTTTCTCGAGAGATGACGTTAAGGTTAAAGGATATCTTCGCAAGAAAGAAAAAGAAGAAAAAATTGACGAAGAGTTGAAAAAACTCGAGGGTTAATAAAAATAAACAAAAAAATATTATAAAACATTTGCATTTTTTAGATCGATGTGTTATAATATGTCGGCAAGGCGTGATTAAATAGTTTGTTTTATGCGCTTTGACAATTATTTAAATTAAACATACTTTATGGAGGTGTACATAATGGCTTATAAAATTGATGCTGAACTTTGTATTGCTTGTGGCGCTTGCGCAGCAGATTGTCCTGTAGAATGCATTACAGAAGATGGCGACAAATACGTTATCGACGCTGAACAGTGCCTTGATTGTGGCGCTTGCGCAGGTACTTGTCCTGTTGAGGCAATTAAGGGTGAATAATTTAACATCTTTTTAAGGTGAATTTGGAATTATATCCATGCCGAGTTTTGATAGGAAATCTGCTTTTGCTGATTTCCTATCTTAATTTTTATAGAAAAAATTGAATTTATATAGAGGGAGGTGTGCTTTTGGTATGACTGACGGTGTGTTTTTATATGATAACGAAAGAATCGACAGAGTTGATGAAAAAATCAGCCTTATTCAAAAAAAGGACGGATTTGCGTACGGAACTGATGCAGTAATGCTTGCCGCTTACATACGAAAAACGAGCAAAAAGACTGCCGTTGAATTTGGTTCGGGTACGGGAATTATTTCACTGCTGTGCGAGGAATATAATAAGCTTGGTAAGATTTATTCTGTTGAAGTACAGAATGGCTATTTCGACTTACTTAAAAGAAATATTGAACTTAATAATTCAAAAATACAACCGATAAATGCTGATATCAGAAGCTTGACTCCTAAGGATTTCGGTGGAGAGGTTGACGTTGTGTTTACTAACCCGCCATATATGAAGACTGATTCGGGATATTCGAATAATGATCTTGGGAAAAATACGGCTCGACACGAGGTCGAGGGCGGTATAGAAGATTTTTGTAAAGCCGCTTCTAAAATATTAAAACACGGTGGACTTTTCTATTGTGTATACCGACCTGACAGAGCTATTGATTTGATTTGCGCTATGAGAAAATATAATATAGAGCCCAAGAGAATGACTTATGTTTATCCTTACGTTGACGGCAGATCCTGTCTTATGTTGGTTGAGGGTAAGAAGGGCGCATTATCTTCACTATATTTAACAAAGCCGTTTATAATATTTAAAAGTGCAACAGAAAAGAATACTGATAATACCGATGATATGAATAGGGTTTATAGGGAGTGTGATATGGATGACGAATTCAAACGAGTTTGATTTCAGAGAAGAAAAAAACAAAATAGAAAACGGCGTACTATATCTTGTTGCAACACCTATAGGCAATATGTCAGATATAAGCGAAAGAGCATTGAAGGTTCTTGCGGGAGTGGATTTTGTTGCAGCAGAGGATACTCGTAATTCAGGTAAGCTTTTGTCGTATTTCGGTATAAAGCAAAGCTTTGTTTCATATCACGAGCATAATAAAGCAGAGGTTGGACAAAGGATTGTTGAAAGACTTTTAGGCGGCGAGAGCTGTGCGTTGGTAACTGATGCCGGTATGCCTGCAATAAGTGATCCCGGAGAGGATCTTGTTAAGCTCTGTAGTGATAAGGGGGTAAAGGTTACTTGCGTAACCGGTGCTTGTGCGTTGACAACGGCACTCGTGCTGTCGGGGTTAGATACAAGAAGATTTAGCTTTGAGGGATTTTTGAAGGGAACAAATTCTGAAAAGAATGCGTTTCTTAATGAGATAAAGGATGAAAGCAGAACGCTTATTTTTTATGAAGCTCCCCATAAATTGAAATCTACTCTTGAATGTATGTATGCTGTATTGGGTGACAGAAAAATTGCCTTATGTCGCGAGTTGACAAAGATTAACGAGGAAATAAATAGAACAACATTAAGTGAAGCTGTTGCTTTGTATAGTTCAAAAGAGCCGCGCGGAGAATATGTTCTTATAGTAGAGGGTGCATTACGAAAGACTACAGATGATTGGTCAAGCCTTAGTGTAGATGAGCATATAGAGTTTTACGTTAAAACAGGAATGTCTAAGATGGACGCAATCAAAAAGGTTGCAAAGGACAGAGGAGTTCCTAAGGGCGAAATATATAAGCTGACTATAAACAAATAAAAAAGCCCAGAAGGGCTTTTTTATTATATTACATATTAAGACCGAAGTATGAAAGAATTCCTTCGTAAATACCCTCAGCAAAGAGCTGCGGTCTTTGGTTCATAAGATAAGCGTCGTTTTCGTTTGTAATAAATCCCATTTCTATCAATACGGCAGGCATAGGTGTTCTTCTTAATACGTAGAGCGATGGTCTGACAAACATACCTCGATTCTGCAAACCTGTATAATCGGCAATTCCGTCGATAATTTCTTCGCCAAGCCAATATCCCTCGCTGTTCATACTGTAGGCATATCCTTCAGCGCCGCTTGCAGTAGGGTTTACCGATGCGTTTGTGTGTAGGGATATAAAGTAATTAGCACCCCAAGCGACAGCGGCATTTACACGCGCAGAAAGGCTCGTAGCGTTGCTTGTTCCGAGCTGTTCTGTAGGTGTGTTTCTTGATAAACGAACCTCGAAATTAGGATCGCTTCTGAGTAGGTTTGCTAACCTTGTTCCGATTTCATACGTGATGTTTTGTTCTCGTAAGCCAAACCCTTCAGCGCCTGCGTTGGGGTTTACGGGATTATGTCCTTGATCTATAAATATTTTTATTGCCATAAGTAATACCTCTATATAAATAATGTCTATTATTATAATATACAGAGAGGTTGGCTGTTGACATTAAATTTGAGATGATATATAATTGTATGGTATTCTAATGTTTGGAGATTTGATGATGGAATTTTTGAAGAACCGCCGTTTGTTGAGTTATGCAAGAAGGGCTGTAGATGAATATAAGATGATAGAAGAGGGAGATAGAATTGCCGTAGGAATTTCGGGCGGCAAGGATTCTATCGCGCTTTTTTGCACCTTGGTGGCTTTAAAAAGATTCTATCCTGTAAACTTTGAAATTGTAGGCGTAACTATTGATATGGGTTTTGAGGGAATGGATTTCTCAAGGGTTCGTGAAATGTGCGATGAGCTCGGAGTAGAATATCATATCGTAAAAACAGAAATCAAGCAAATTATATTTGATTATAGAAAAGAGAGCAATCCTTGTTCTTTGTGCGCAAGAATGAGACGAGGCGCATTGCATGATGCAGCAAAGGAATATAATTGCAATAAGATCGCTCTCGGTCATCACTTCGATGACGTAGTTGAGACTTTTATCCTTAACCTTGCGTATGAGGGAAGACTCGGGACGTTTTCTCCCGTAACATATTTGAGCAGAAAAGACATAACTATGATACGTCCGTTTGTTTATACCGCGGAAAAGGATATAAAATATTTTATGTCAAAGAATGAATGGTTGCCTTTAGTTGAAAGTACTTGTCCTGAGGATAAGAAGACTCAAAGGGAAGAGGTAAAGAAGTTTTTGGCTGAAAACGAGAAGCTTAATAAGGGCTTAAAGCATAGGATTTTGGGTGCAATACAAAAGGCGGGACTTGACGGATTCCACGAATAATTTTAGTTAAGTAAATGCTTGAAAAAATATTGCAAAAAAAATAAAATATTTTCGAAAAACATATTGACAAAGTGCTTTATATATGCTATACTTGTCAACGTTGTGAAAAGAAAATATGCTGGTGTGGCTCAATGGCAGAGCAGCTGATTTGTAATCAGCAGGTTGTTGGTTCGACTCCGATCACCAGCTCCAAACACAAAAGAAACTTTAATAAGTTTCTTTTGTTATATGGGAGCGTTCCCGAGCGGCCAAAGGGGGCAGACTGTAAATCTGTTGTCAGTGACTTCGGTGGTCCGAATCCACCCGCTCCCACCAAAAATCCTCGTTCTGATGAACGAGGATTTTTACTTTTTGTTTTTAGCTTTTTTACTGAAGTGTTTTAATAATGTATAAATAATCTTCACTTTTTAATGAATATGTGTTATAATTAAATCAAGAGAGGTGACAGTGATGAAAAAGAAATTATTTAAAATATCAATTATTTTAATTAGTATTATTTTTGTGTTCTGTGTTATCTTTTTTGTATTGGTTTGGAATGGCATTGTTTTATTAAATGGATATTCTGCAGACAAATATGATATACACGGTATTGATGTATCATCGTATCAAGGTGAGATTGATTGGAATGTTCTATCATCTCAGGATATTTCATTTGTTTTTATAAAGGCAACTGAGGGAAGCTCATTTGTAGATAAATGTTTTTCGTATAATTTTGAAGAAGCCAAGAAAACATCACTTTCTGTAGGAGCTTATCACTTTTTCAGCTATGACAGTACCGGTGAAAAACAGGCTGAAAATTTTATAAATACCGTTGTACCGTTTGAAGGAATGTTACCTCCGGTCATAGATTTAGAGTTTTACGGCGATAAAGAAAAAAATCCTCCCGATAGATCTCAGGTTGAGATAGAATTAAAAACAATGCTTAATTTATTGGAGGAGCATTACGGGCAGAGACCCATTATATATGCTACTGAAAAATCGTATGAATTGTATTTGTCAAATGATTATGAAGAGTATGATATATGGATAAGAAACGTTATTTCTTTGCCGAAATTATCTGATAATACGTCGTGGAAGTTCTGGCAATATACAAACCGAGGAAGACTTGACGGATACAATGGAAAAGAGAAGTATATTGATATAAACGTATTTAACGGTAGTTATAAAGAGTTTATTGCATATATTGAAGAGAATTCTTATAGTACGAAATAGTAATGTGTATTCATGGAAGTGAAGATATGAAAAAAAGAGCAAGTTGCGATTTACATACCCATTCTATATATTCTGACGGCAGTTATTCTCCCGCTGAGATTATTAGCGAGGCTAAAAAGCTCGGATTAACGGTAGCATTGACCGATCATAATACAGTTTTAGGTTTGCCTGAATTTATGCGCGAAGCTGAAAAACAGGGGGTTACTGCTGTTCCGGGTATAGAGCTATCTACCGAGTATAACGGTAAGGAGCTTCATTTGATTGGCTTGTTTATAGAACCCGAGCATTATGAAACAGTAAAAAAACTTACCGAAACGTTTCTTGTTTTTAAAGAAAAAAGCAATATTGAAATGGTAGAACGCCTCAATCGTGACGGATATGATATAGATTATTCCGAAGTTAAGAAAATGACGGCAAACGGAAATACAAACCGAGCTCATGTTGCTTCAGTTTTGGTAAAAAAGGGATATGTTAAAACGGTCAAGGAAGCGTTCGATACCTTGCTTAATGAAAAAATAGGGTATTATATCCCCCCTAAAAGAGTAAATTTTTTTGAAGGTATAAAATTTTTTAAAAATATAAATGCTCTGTCTATCTTAGCGCATCCTTTTTTGGAGCTAAACGAACAGGAATTAAGAGAAATGTTGCCTAAGGCAATTGATATGGGACTGATTGGGATAGAAACAAGACATTCTTCGTTTAGTGAAGCTGATTTTGTGTTATCGCATAGAATCGCAGAAGAATATGGTTTGCTTGAAAGTGGAGGTAGCGATTTTCACGGCAGTGTAAAGCCGACTGTATTGCTTGGTGTGAGCGGTGGTGAATTCAGTATACCTGTTGAAATTTATGATAAGCTTCTTGATAAGTACAATGAAATAAAATTAAAAATATAGGGCGGTGAGTTCAATAAAAATTCTTAATAAAAAAAGAAACGTTTATATGATTTTCTCTTTGGTGTTGTTTGCTGTTGAAGTATACATCGCATTATACGTCAGAGATACTTTTATTCGTTCGTATTTTGGTGACGTGTTGGTTACTTTGTTGATTGGATGTATTGTTAGGGTTTTTATTCCCGAAAAGATAAAAGCATTACCGATATACGTCTTTATATTTGCAGTTTTTGTTGAATTAGCTCAGCTTATAGACGTTGTAGGTTTATTAGGACTTGGGGATAATAAATTTTTGTCTGTTTTGGTTGGCAGATGTTTTTCATTTATTGACATTGTTTGTTATCTTGCCGGATGCTTGTTACTGTACGCGCTTGACTGTGTATTGTTAAAGTTAAAGGATTAAAATTGATATTCAGAAGATTGGGGGATCTTGTATGAAAAGATTATTAGTGTGCTTTGTTCTTGTTTTTATTCTTGTATTTGTATCGTCTTGTTCTGATAAGAAAACGAACGACGTTGAAGATTTTGATACGACGTCGAACGATACGCTCGTAAAAGAGACGGAAAATGAGCCTATTACAACTGTTCCCGAAGTTCCTACTCTTTATATTCAAGGGCTCGAAGTTGATGATGTAATAAAATATTTTAACGAAGTATGCCTTGATGCTGAATTTTCGCATGGTGGAGATGCAACAAAAATTCAAAAGTGGTCGTCACCCATTTATTACTATGTCTTCGGAAATCGTACAGCTGAGGATAATGAAAAACTTACGTCGTTTACAGAGTGGCTGAACGAAATAGAGGGCTTTCCCGGAATTTATGAAACAGAGGATAATGTAAACGCAAATCTTCGTATTTTTTTCGGTACAGATACAGATATGATAGTAAGATTAGGTGAGGAGTATAGGGGATGCGATGCGGGTGTTAAGTATTGGTACAGGGATGATGTTATATATGATGCGATCATATGTTACCGTACTGATCTTGACCAAACCGTGCGAAATTCTGTAATACTTGAGGAAATATATAACGGCTTAGGACCTGTGCAGGATACAACTCTCAGAACGGATAGTATCATATATTCAGGCTATTCCACTCCGCAGGAGTTGACGGAGACAGACGAGCTTATACTGAAGCTTTTATACCATCCGGATATAAAATGCGGTATGAATGCTGCTGAGTGTGAGGCAATTATACGTGAATTGTATCACGAGTAGTTTTGTGTTTAGGAGGGATCGAATTGAAAGTAAGTAAAAAAGAAAAATGGGTTAAGATTATAGGTATAACTTTGCTTATATCGCTTGTTTTGTCGATCGTTTATGCTTTTATAATGTTTATGATAGCTCCTGCAGAGATTGTAGATAGAGAGCCATACCAAAAGGTAAAAACCGACTATTTACTTATGCTGACACAATGCTTCTTGGGGCTTGTGGTAATGATGCTTCCTACCTTCATATCAAGAAAATGGAGTATAGTAGTACCTAATACGATTGTAATCTTATATTACGTTTTTCTTTACTGTGCGATCTATCTCGGAGAGGTGCGTAATTTTTACTACGTAATTCCGTATTGGGATTCTATCTTGCATACGTTTTCGGGTGCTATGTTAGGTGCGCTTGGTTTTATTCTTGTAGATTTGTTGAATAAAGACCAAAAGGTAAAGGTTGATTTAAGCCCGTTCTTTATATCGGTATTTGCATTCAGCTTTGCGTTAGCTGTCGGCGCATTGTGGGAGGTTTATGAGTTTTCTTTTGATGCGTTATTGGGATTAAATATGCAGAAGCATACAACCGAAGCAGGTGTTGCGCTTGTAGGTGCAGAGGCTGTTTCCGATACGATGAAGGATATAATTTTGGATGCTTTAGCGGCATTAGTTGTATCAATTTTAGGCTTCCTTGCTAACATAAAAAAGACTAAAGATAAGTAAAAATATTTTTTATAATAACACGAGAGCAGTTGATTACAAATCAGCTGCTCTGTTTTTGTTTATATGTGTATACTTTCTTGACAAAAGGTGAAGTATTGTGTAAAATTTAAAGAGTGATTTTTTTAGAATGTTAAAACGTGAGGACGATCAATGAAGACCGATAACACAGAGCTTTTTGAAAAAGCTTCTATATCTAAGGCTGTTATTACGATGGTTATTCCTACGATAATCAGCCAGATAATTACAGTAATATATAATATGGCAGATACCTTTTTTATCGGGCAAATGAACGATCCCAACCAAGTGGCTGCAGCAACTTTGGTTATGCCGCCTTTCGTTATGCTTACGGGTATTGCCAATCTTTTTGGAATAGGCGGAGCAAGCTATATTTCGCGTAGTCTTGGAGCAGGAGATAGGGATAAGGCAAAGAGGGCAGCTTCATTCAGTATATGGGGGGCTGTATTCGTTGCATTTGTATATGGTATGACCATTTATATGCTTTCTCCGTGGCTTTTGCCCGCACTTGGTGCAGATAATAATACTTATGGTTTCTGTGTTGATTACGTGTTCTGGACTATTGCGATAGGCGGTATTCCTACTGTTTTGAATGCATGCCTTGCGCATCTTGTGCGTTCTGAAGGGTATTCGAAGGAGTCGAGTATAGGCGTTGCCTTGGGCGGTGTTTTAAATATAATTCTTGACCCGATATTTATTTTTGCATTTAAACTTGGTGTTGCCGGCGCTGCTATGGCAACAATGATATCCAACGTTGTAGCAACAATTTATTTTGTTTCTCTTTTGAATAAAAATAAAGATAGAACAGTTATAAAATTCTCAATTAAGAATTTTTCCTTTAAAAGAGGTATTCCAAAAGAAATATTGCTTGTTGGTTTTCCCAGCTTTATTATGATTCTTATGGGTACTTTTTCCAATATTATACTCAACAAGCTTGTTGTTTCGTATTCCAATCAGGCTATAGCAGGTATGGGAATTGCGAAAAAGATCGATATACTTGCGTTTGCTATAGCAAACGGAATAACTCAAGGTGTGCTTCCTTTGATAGGCTATAACTTTGCAGCTAAGAATTATGCGCGAATGCGAGCGGCTATAAAGACGTCGTTTGTGTTCTGTCTTATAGTGTCGATTATAGGTGCAATATTCTTATTTACCTGCGCTGTTCCCGTTGTAAAATTCTTTATAAGCGATGCTGAGACTGTGGCTTACGGTCAACATTTTCTTAGAATAATTTGTATAACGTGTCCTGCGATTTCGGTTACTATGATGATTATTACGATATTCCAGGCAACAGGACAAAAAACCAAACCGATGATACTGTCGTTTCTCCGTAAGGGTGGAATTGACGTTCCTTTTATGTTTATTATGAATTACATAGCAGGTGCTTCGGGAATACCGTGGGCAACACCTATTTCGGACGTTCTTGCAATGGCTGTTGCTTTGATATTGTTTGTTCCTTATTGGAAAAAGATGAATTCAGAATATAAGATCGGCTAAATAATGCTTCTTTATTGAAGGGAAATAAAATGCAGTATAAAATAATAAACGGCGCCGTTTACTATGACAGTGATATGGTGCTTGAGAATATCGATATCGAGATCAATGATAATGAAAAGATTGCGATCGTCGGTAGAAACGGATGCGGCAAGACGACCTTGCTTAAGGCAATAATGGGTGAGGTCGAGATGGAAGAGGGAACCGGTGAGAATGACTTTAGGGTTATTAAGGTCGGTATGCCTGAAATCAATTACTTAAGACAGATGCCATTCGAGAACGAGTCAACTCCTATGGTTGATGAGGTGCGTAAGGTTTTTAAGAACCTTATCGATATGGAAATTAAAATGCAGGAGCTTGTGTCTGTAATGGAGAATACAACGGACAGCAAGGTTATTGCGCAATTTTCCGAGCTTAACGAAAGATATATAAAGCTTGGCGGCTTGACTTACAAAAAAGAATACCAGACGATGATAAGAAAATTTGGCTTTACCGAAAACGACGAGAAAAAGCCTGTTTCTGAGTTTTCGGGAGGCCAGAGAACCAAGATAGCGTTTATTAAGATGCTTCTTACAAAGCCGGATATTTTGCTTCTCGACGAGCCTACTAACCATCTTGATATCGAAACTATTCAATGGCTCGAGGATTATTTAAAGAACTATAAATCAACGCTTGTAATTGTTTCCCACGACCGAATGTTTCTTGATAGAATTGTTAATAAGGTCTATGAGATAGAATGGGGAGAAACCAAGTGTTATAAGGGTAATTATTCTTCTTTCGAAAAGCAAAAGAAGGATAATTATGTAAAGCAGTTAAAAGACTATGAGGCTCAGCAGGCTGAAATTGCAAGATTGAATAAGTTGATCGAAAGATTCAGATATAAGGCTTCAAAGGCTAAGATGGTTCAGTCAAAAATAAAGCTTATTGAACGTATGGAGCTTATAATGGCTCCCGATAGATTTGATACAAAAACCTACAGATCAGATTTTCAGCCGAGAATTCAAAGCTCAAGGAAGGTATTGACTGTTTCAAATCTTGAAATCGGATACGATCACCCGTTGGCAAAGGTCAATTTTAATCTTGAAAAGGGACAGAAGCTTGGTATCATAGGTGGAAACGGAATAGGCAAATCTACGCTTCTGAAGACTTTGACAGGCGCTGTTAAAAAAATATCAGGTAATTATGAATTCGGATATAATACCGAGGTTGCATATTTTGATCAGCAGTTGGCGCAAATAAGCGGTGACGATACCATTTTCAATATGTTTTCAAATGAATATCCCGAGCTTAACGATACAGAGGTAAGAACTGCGCTTGGTTCGTTCCAGTTCAGCGGTGAGGATGTATTCAGAACTGCATCTACCTTATCGGGCGGTGAAAAGGTGAGACTTACTTTATGTAAGATACTCCATAAGAGACCCAACGTTTTAATTCTCGATGAACCTACAAACCATATGGATATCATTGGAAAGCAGACTTTAGAGGATATTTTGCTGAATTATGAGGGGACTGTTGTCTTCGTTTCGCACGACAGATACTTTGTTAAAAAGATTGCTGACAGGCTGCTTGTGTTCGATAATAACGGCGCTGAGTATTTCGATTTGACGTACGACGAATACGAGGAAAAGAGAAGAGAAAGACTTGCTCAGCTTGAGGCTGTTGAGTCGATCAAGACCGAGGAAAAACTTAAAACCGAGAAAACAAGATATGTTTCTCCTCAAAAAGAGCTCGAAAAGAAGAAAAAAAGACTAGAGCGACTTGAAATGTATATGGAGCAATATGAGGAAGAAATAAAAAAACTACAAGAGCAGATAGAATTACCCGAAGTATACACAGATTATAAAAAATTAACCGAAATTCAGTCTATGATAGATGAAGCAAAGGCTAAACAAGCTGTATATGAAGAAGAGTGGGAAACGATAATGCTTGAGATTGAATAAAAAAATACTGCTGAAACTTTCAGCAGTATTTTTTGTTTTAATTATTGTATATGTACGCGAAGAATTCTTTTAAAGCGTTTACGTATTCGTCGGGGGAGTAGGGGAATGCTAAACCGTGGGCAGCTCCATCGATTATCACGAGTTTTTTATGTTCGGATGTGCAAGCGTTAAAGTTTTCAATGCTCATTTCGTGTGGGACAAATTTATCTTGATTTCCGTGTATAAAAATTATCGGAATATTTGCTTTTTTGACTGCATCCACTGCTGTTAATTCGTCGAGGTTAAATTTTCCGTACAGTAATGCGCCGAGCTTTATAAAGGGATAACAAATGTTTGGCGGCAGTTTCATATCTTTTACAACAAGCTTAATTATATCCTTGGCTGATGAATAACCGCAGTCGGCAAGAATGCCTACAACAAAATTGGGTAAATCTCGTTCAAGACTCATTAAAACAGTTGACGCACCCATAGATATACCCGTAAGAATTACTTTAATATCATTTCCGAATCTTGAAGATAAATAATCGAGCCAAACTAATACGTCTCTGCTTTCGTTTATGCCAAAGCTGATAACGTCTCCGTCGCTTGTTCCTGCAGCTCGCTGGTCAACGAGAAGCACGTTGTGTCCGATTCTGAACGCTCTGTCAACACCGCCGCATAGATCCCTTTGCGAATCTCCTCTGTAACCGTGCATCATTAGCTCGATAGGAGCTCCCTTGTGTTTTTCATAGTATCTACCTCTAAGAGTCAATCCATCAAAGGAAGTGACGCTTACGGTATCGTAGGGAAGTGTGTTAAGCTGTTCTCTCCAAGCTCTTATTTGTTCTTTGAATGGCTTATAGGCATCTCCGTCGGGAAAATCAAATCCAAGCTTTTGGCCTTTTCTTTTTTGCGGAACGTAAAAAGTCAAATAGAAACATACGTATGATGTTATGAGAATAAAAAGTAAAATCAATAGTAAAAAAAATATAAAAATCAAGACAATCGCCTCCGTTTAATTATTCTACCATCTTTGATATTTTTTTGCAACTTTTTTTTAGTAATATGCGATTTATATTGCAATTTATAATAAAATCTGTTACAATAAAATAGTATGTATTATAGATAATATATTTTTATGTATTTTTTGAAAATCTGCATACAAATGACGTTATATTTTTTTACTTAGAAAGCGAGACTTCTTTATGAAAATGGAAAAAACGAAATTTAGTTTAAAAGGTATTGGTGTATATATTGCTACAATGCTTGTAGCTGTATTGCTTGCATTCAACTATCAGTTGTTTATAGTTGAAAATAATTTTGCACCTGCAGGCTTAAACGGCGTTGCAACAATGATACAGTACAAATTGGGTATCAGTATAGGTTTCGTTGCTTTGATCATAAATATACCGCTTTGTATTTTTTCTTATTTTTGCATAGATAAAAAATTTGCGAAAAGATCATTGGTTTTTTGTCTTACATATTCATTTGTGTTTTTGTATTTGCAGAAATTGGGGCTTAATGCTTTGCAGTATAATTCGCAGGGTAAAAATGCGATATTCCCGGCTCTCATAAGCGGTCTCATAAGCGGTTACGTTTACGGTGCTTGCTTCAGAACAAACTCTTCTACCGGCGGTACACATATAATTGCAAGATATATCAGTTTGAAAAAGCCTGAGTTTAACTTTTTCTGGGTAAACTTTGCTTTGAATGCTATTGTTGCGTTTGTGTCGATCTTTGTTTATGCAAAACCTGATGCAACTAACGGTTTCTCTATTGACTATACCCCTGTATGCTTGTGCATAACCTACTGCTTTGTTTCAAGTTATATCGGAAATAACATCATCAGAGGTACGAAGGTTGCGACAAAGTTTACTATTATTACAAAGCATCCTGACGAGATCATCGAGGAGATTACAACAAAGTTTAAGCATAGCGCGACAAGTATGCAGGCGCTTGGATCATATAGCCACGACGAGAGAACTGTTCTTATTTGTGTTATAAACAAACATCAGATCGTTGATTTTAAGAATATGCTTAGCAATTACGATAACACCTTCTCATTCTCTGAAAACGTTAACGAAACGTATGGTAATTTTAAGCACATAAAACAATAATCTAAATTGCGCGTTGATGAATAAATGTTTTCCTATCGTTAATTATAAATAGAGCACTTTGTTATTTTTTGATTTTTTAAATACCAAACGGGATATGGGGATTCCTTTTGGTATAAATAATAGGTTTTAAGGAGAAAAGCATGAAAAAAGTATTGGCGCTTATTCTTGTGGGGATAATGATCGCATCATTTGTTGGATGCGAAAAAAGTAATAATACTACCGATAATAGCGAATCAAACAAGCTTGAGGGGGTAAATGCGCCAATTGATATATTGAATGCTGTTTGGTCTTCTTATTCGGATGAAGAAAAATTTCCGATTATGGGCGGAGATTTTAACGTGGATAATTTAGTCGATGGCGCTCCCGGAGTTTTTGACATCACAGATAAAAATGCACTCGGCGCACAGCTTGTTTGCGGCGAGGAAGCTGCTAAAATGGTCGAATGCGCTGCAAGTTTTACTCATTCTATGAATTCGAATATATTTACGGGCGCTGCTTATCGTTTGAAAAAGGCAGACGATTCAGATAAGTTTTCTACGTTGATGCTTGATTCTCTAAAAAATAACACGTGGATATGCGGTTCTCCCGATAAGGTTATGGTTGCTGAGCTTACCGATGGATATGTAGTGGTTAGCTTCGGTCAAGACGGTGATGGTGAGATTTTTACCACGTTTAAGGACAAGCTTAAAAAAATATATAATTTTGCAGACATTAAGGTAGATTCTATCCAGTAGGATTTACCTTTTTACATAGGAGAAATTTTTTATGTTATTTTCTACAATACCATTTTTATATTATTTTCTTCCTTGCGTATTGATAGTATATTTTTTGTCGCCCCGTTTTTTAAAGAACGCGGTTTTACTTTTGTCGAGCTTGGTGTTTTACGGATGGGGCGAGCCTAAATATGTAATATTAATGGTTTTGTCTATTTTGGTTGGTTATATTACCGGTTTGCTTATTGAAAAGAACCGTGGTAATAAGATTGCTAAAATTGCGATGATAGCAGGAGTTTGTATATCATTAGCTTTTCTTGGTTACTACAAGTATATGAACTTCTTTATCGATAATTTTAATAAGATAACCGGAATGTCTATCGCGTCATTGAAGATCGTATTGCCTATTGGTATCAGCTTCTATACCTTCCAGATTGTAAGCTATATGATCGATGTGTACCGAAATACGACCTCAGCGCAGAGAAATATAATAAACTTGGCTGCTTATATAACGATGTTCCCTCAGCTTATTGCTGGTCCTATCGTCAGATATACTGATATTGAATTACAACTTAGAACAAGAGTTCATACGCTTGAAAAATTCTCACTCGGTATACGCAGATTTATTATAGGTCTTGGAAAGAAAATATTGATCGCTGACCTTTTGGGTAAAATATGTACAGAATATAGGGAAGTAAGTGAAATTTCCGTTTTGTTTGCTTGGATGTACGGTATTGCTTTTGCACTTCAGTTGTATTTTGATTTTTCGGGCTATAGTGATATGGCTATAGGTCTCGGGCATATTTTGGGGTTTGATTTTCTTGAAAACTTTGATCACCCGTATGCTTCGGGAAGTATTACGGAATTCTGGAGACGTTGGCATATGTCTCTCGGAAGCTGGTTTAGAGACTACGTGTATATTCCTCTTGGCGGAAACAGAGTGTCAAAATTACGTTGGTATTTGAATATATTTATTGTTTGGTTCTTGACGGGATTTTGGCACGGGGCTGACTGGTCGTTTATTGCTTGGGGACTTATGTTTGCGGTTCTTCTTGTGCTTGAAAAACTGTTTCTTGGTAAATTCTTGAAGAAGCATAAGATCATCGCACATATTTACGTTCCGTTTTTTACAATGATAAGCTTTATTCTTTTTAACGCATCGAACACACCGGCAGCGTTAGCCGGTGAATCTGCATTTGCTATCGCTTGGCGAGATATTATATCATTGTTCGGTGCAGGCGGAATCCCTTTGGTTAGTGCAGAAGCGTTATATTATTTGCGCAGTTATGCGATGGTATATTTAATGGCAATTATAGGTGCTACACCTGCTTTGAAATGCGCTGTTAAATTTATTAAAAATAAAAAATACGGCGAGATGGTCATAAACGCTATAGAGCCTATTGTTATGTTAGCGCTTCTTGTGGTTATAACAGCGTTTATAGTTGACAGCACGTTTAGTCCATTCTTGTATTTTAGATTTTAGGAGGGCTGTATGAACAGTAAGACGAAAGATTTAGTACAGACACTTTTGATTGCCCTCTTTGTTTTTGGATTTGCTTTTTGGTGTTGGTTTAAGCCTAATTCAGAGTACAGCAATACTGAGAGACGAACGCTCGATAAACTCCCGGAATTGACTTTATCTTCTGTTTCTGAAGGGGCTTTTATGGATAGCTTCGAAGGGTATGCTACGGATCAATTTCCGTTGCGTGATACGTTTAGAACTATCAAGGCATTTAGTGCGTATTACTTTTATAATTTTCTTGATAACAATGACGTTTATATATACGGCGACGTTATAGGGAAGACAGAATATCCTATGAAGGAAGAACAGCTTATTTCTGCTTCCAATAAGTTTAACTACATTTACAATACGTATATGAAGGATAAGAATACAAACGTTTATCTTTCGATCATACCTGACAAGAATGCGTTTATTGCCAAAGAATCAGGACATTTGTCTATGGATTATAAAGAGGCTGTTGATGTAGTTAAAAATAATACTCGTTTTGCGAGTTATATTGATATTTATGATTTATTATCTATTGATGATTATTATAATACCGATACACATTGGAGACAGGAAAAGATAATTGACGTAAGTGAGAGATTGGCAGAGTCTATGGGCACGACGCTTATTTCCGATTATAAAGAGAATGTATTGGACCATGATTTTTATGGGGTATACTTTGGTCAAGCGGCGCTTCCCATTAAACCTGATACCCTTAAATATCTGACTAATGATATCATAGATGATTGTACGGTTTATACCTTTGACAGCAAGGGTGAGCTCGTTGAAAGTGGCGTTTATAACATGGAAAAAGCGTTTGGAAATGATCCTTACGAAATATTTTTACACGGATCACAGTCGATAATTAAGATCAATAATACCAACGCAACTACAGAAAAAGAACTTGTTATTTTCCGTGATTCGTTCGGCAGCAGTTTGACACCTCTTTTGATATCCGGATACAGATCGATTACTGTAATAGATATCAGATACGTTTCATCACTCCAGCTCGGTATTTTTATGAATCAAGGAATGATCGATACCTTTGACAACAAGGATGTTCTTTTTATATACAGTACGCTTGTTTTAAATAACAGCGGTCAGTTAAAGTAATAAAAAAGAGTTGCTGAAAAAGCAGCTCTTTTTTGCATCGAAAATTAAATATAAAGACAGATTTTTTCGAGTAATACTTGCATAAAATGACAGTGTGATATATAATAATTATATGTATACAAAGATTAACAAAAGAGGTGAATTCTGTGATATGTAGAAAATGCGGAACGTCTTTTCCGGATGAGTTTGATCATTGTCCGAAATGCGGTAAAGCAAACGTAATGGAGCACTCATCAGAAACGGACAGTAATATTCATATAAAGGTGTTTCCGATGAAATGGTATTTGTTTTTGTTGTTTGTTTATATGCCTCTTTGTGCTTTTATGAATTTGTTTAGCGGTATTAGTTCTATAATAAACCCCAAGGGCGGTATGTTTGAAATATCGGCAACAGAGGGGTATTCTATAGATACCCTTGCAAAATTAAATTTACTTATAGGTATAGTCAGTGTTTTGATGGCGTTGTTTGCTGGATATACTTGGTATAATCTTTTTAAACGTAAAAAGAATTCTCTTTTGTGTATAAACTCTATATATATCGCAAATATGATTACAAACGTTGTATTTTTATCGTTGTTATCATTTATCGATAATAATGCGATGGGTGATATAGTCTCAACTGTTTTTACGATGTTTATTTTGCCGACATTGATTATGGTTGGTGCGAATACAGTATATTTCAGAAAACGAAGTGCTTTTTTTGTAAATTGATCAGCATAGGATGGGATATATGAAAGAGAAAGCCTATAATTATGACGTTTTACTTGAATTAGTGTTGGACGTTGGTGAGTGTCTTGTTTGCTCGGGTGCTGAGATAAGCAGAGTTGAGGATACGATCAGCAGAATGTCTAAGGCATATGGCGCGGATAAAGTAGACGTATTTGCTGTAGCTTCTGTTATATTCTTATCAGTAACTTTTGATGATAAGGTATATAGCCATTCAAGACGTATAAAATCAAACGGGTCTAACGATTTTTGTAAGATTGAAGCGTTAAATGAGCTTAGCAGAAGATGTTGTAAAGACGGACTTGATTTAGATGACTTAAAAAAAGAAATAAATAATATAAAGAAATCAGGTCCCGTTCGCGCAAGAGTGTATATTGGCGCTGTTTTGTCTGCAGCAAGCTTTTCGGTATTTTTTGGTGGTAAGATATATGATCTGTTGCTCTCAGGTATGTTTGCATTGGTTATATGCTTTTTGTCGTCGATTTTGTCTCCGAGGATCTCTAACAAGGTTTTTTATTATTTTGTAACCTCGCTTTTGATAGGCTTTGGAATATGTTTGGTTGCAAGATGTTTTCCTGTGATAAATGCTGATAAGGTTATTATCGGTGATATAATGGTTCTTGTGCCGGGAGTTGTTATGACAAATTCGGTAAAGAATATGTTGATTGGAGAGACCTTGTCTGCAGTTATGAAGCTTGTAGAATGCTTTGTTTGGACTTGCGCGTTAGCGTGCGGATTTATGATTCCGATAAGCATTCTTTTGGGAGGCTAATATGTCTGATTATATTATACAGTTAATAGCTGCATTAGTCGGTTCGTTTGGTTTTTCTTTGTTTTTCAATTCAAGCAAAAAAATCTTGATTCCCGCAACTATTGGCGGTTTGTTGGGATGGGGAGCATATTTGCTTTTGGATAGATGTTGTGTAGGAGTTTTCTTGGCTTCCGTTGGATCTGCGGCTTTTTTGCAGATTTATTCAGAGGTTTTTGCAAGAGTTCTGAAATCTCCGACAACAGTTATTTTAATACCGTCATTGATACCTCTTGTGCCGGGGGGATCATTGTATTACACTATGTATTATGCGGCATTGAGTGATTGGTCGAGCTTCCGTTTTTATTGTAAGGAAACAGTCCTCGTCGCATTCGGTATTGCGGTTGGAACAAGCTTTGTTTCGGCTATTTTGTTGCTTTTGCCAAGAAAGAATTATAATTCATGAAATGTGATTGAAATGTCTTGACAAAACCCACAAAAAATGTTTTACTGAATGTAATAAATTGAATGTTGTCAAAAAATGACAGATAAGCAAAATAAAAAGAAGGTGAAAATATGTTAGAACTTAAAAACGTATCGTTTGAGGTTCAAACCGAAAACGACAAAAAGGTTATAGTAAATGACGTTAGTTTTTCGATAGATGATAATAAATTCGTTGTGATTACAGGCCCTAACGGTGGAGGAAAATCAACTCTCGCCAAGCTAATTATGGGTATTGAGAAACCTACGTCGGGTAAAATATATTTTGATGGTGTGGATATCACGGATATGAGTATAACCGAACGAGCAAATCTCGGTGTAAGCTTTGCTTTCCAGCAGCCCGTAAAATTTAAGGGTATATACGTGTTTGATATATTGCAGATGGCGGCAAAGAGAAAGTTGTCCGTATCTGAGGCTTGTGAATATCTTTCATCGGTAGGCCTTTGCGCTAAGGATTATATAAACAGAGAAATAAACGGCAGTTTATCCGGTGGCGAGTTGAAGCGTATTGAAATTGCTACGGTTTTAGCTCGCGGAACAAAGCTTTCTGTATTCGATGAGCCCGAGGCGGGAATCGACCTTTGGAGCTTCCAGAATCTTATAAAGATATTTGAAGGAATGCGTTCAAATATCAAGGGTTCTATACTTATAATTTCGCATCAGGAAAGAATTTTGAATATTGCTGATGAGATCGTTTTGATTGCTGATGGTAAGATCAAGAAGCACGGTTCAAAGGATGAGGTATTGCCTGAGCTTCTTTCTCAGACGATGGACAGAGGTCTTTGCAGTAAATTCCATAATGGAGGTGCAAATTAATGTCTGATTTGATTCAAAATAAGATTTTAGCTGAGGTTGCGGGGCTTCATTCTGTTCCGACCGGCGCTTATAATATTCGCGCGAACGGAAAGACAGCTTCAAGAAACACTACAGCTAATATAGATATTGTTACAAAAGAACAGCAGAGTGGAATTGAAATTCGTATAAAACCCGGAACTAAGAACGAAAGTGTTCATATTCCTGTTGTTATAAGTGAATCGGGTATTCAGGAAACTGTTTACAATGATTTTTATATCGGCGATGATTGCGATGTTGTTATAGTTGCGGGATGCGGTATCCATAATTCAGGTGATTCTGATTCTGAGCATGACGGTGTTCATAG
>SVRB01000016.1 GCA_015065045.1 Oscillospiraceae bacterium
GTGATCCATTATTTTCTGAATTGATCAAGAAGGGTGTTAAGATAGCACCTGTAATGCTTCACGTCGGACTTGGTACGTTCAGACCTGTAAAAGAAGAAAAAATAATGGATCACGTTATGCATTCGGAGTATTTTTCTGTATCAAAAGAAAGTGCTGACATCATAAATGAGTGCAAGAAAAAAGGCGGCAAAGTGGTTGCTGTAGGAACTACCTCATGCAGAACGCTCGAGAGCGCATCAGACGATGACGGAACAGTTAAGGCTATGTCTGGAGATACAGGTATATTCATATATCCGGGATATAGGTTCAAGGTTGTAGACAAGCTTATAACAAATTTTCATTTACCGGAAAGTACGCTTATGATGCTTGTTTCTGCGTTTTCAGATAGAGAAATGATTTTGAATGCATATAAGGTTGCTGTTGAAGAAAGATACAGGTTCTTCTCATTCGGAGATGCAATGTTTATTCAGTAAAAAACAGCAAAGAGGATATTAAAATGAAGACAAAAGTTGTAGCTGTTGTAGGACCGACAGCTTCGGGAAAGACAGCGTTATCTATCGAGTTAGCCAAGAAATTAAATGGCGAAATAATTTCTTGCGATTCGATGCAGATATACAAATATATGGATATTGGGACAGCGAAGCCTACAGTGCAAGAAATGGACGGCGTTGTTCATCATATGATCGATATAGTTGAGCCTGATGTTGAATTTTCCTGCGCTGATTACGCATGTATTGCTAAGGAGAAAATTAACGAAATAAGCGCTAAGGGGATGCTGCCTATCTTTTGCGGCGGTACCGGATTGTACGTTGATCACGTTATATCTAACACGGAGTTTTCTGATGCAGGAAGAGATGATGGATACAGGGCGTTTCTTGAACAAAAAATAGCTGATGAGGGTGTAGACGTTGTTTTTGATTTGCTGAAGAAAATAGACCCGATAAGCGCATCCTCCATACATCCGAATAACAAAAAAAGGGTTATTCGAGCCCTCGAAATCTATCATACAACCGGTAGGACAAAAAGTGAATGGGATAAAGAATCAAAAAATACAGAATCACCGTATGATGTCAAGATGATTTGTCTTGACTTTCGCGATAGAGAAGTTCTTTATGACAGAATAAACAAAAGAGTTGACATAATGCTTGAAATGGGATTGGTCGATGAAGTTCGTTCGCTTTTAGAACAAGGAATTGAGTTGTCTTCCACGGCTCGACAGGGGATTGGATACAAAGAAATTATCGAATATATTAACGGGAATATGACCTTAGATGAGTCTATCGAACTCATAAAAAAAGGTACCAGAAATTATGCCAAAAGACAGCTCACTTGGTTTAGAAGATACGAAAGCTGTCACCATATTTATGTTGATGAGTGCGAGAATTTTAACGAGATTGTAAATATTGCGAAAAACATATTATGTGATTGAAATTTTTAAAGAACTGTGTTATAATATTTTAGATATATTGAAATTAAAAAAAGGGGGAGAGTATTATTACGACTAAAAATATAAAAAATATCTCGATATATATTTTCAGCGCTCTCCTTTCGGTGGTTTTGATTTGGTATATTGTATATCATTTGTTTGGCGCTTTTGATAAAGATATAGAGACCACTCCGGCTGTAATTGCTACAAAGTCAAATAACATTTTGCTTGATGCGTATGTTTTGAGGGATGAGACTGTTGTTTACTCGCAAGCCAAAGGTGGTGTGAACTACCTTTATGACGATGGAGAAAAGGTGGGCGTTGGAGCAACTATTGCGAAGATATATTCGGGTGCCGGTGCGGAAGAGGTATCCCAAAGAATCCTCGAAATAGACCAAAAGATAAATATCTTGGAAGATAGTAGTATTGATGAAGAAGCTACAAAAATCGATACTAACGTTATAGATAACAAGATATCTGAATTGATGTTTGTTATTCGTGATAAAATCGAAGATGGTGATATTGAATACGCCTTGTATAAGAGGGACGAGCTTATCACATATATGAACAAGCGACAGGTCTTGACTCAGAATATCTCAAACTACAATGAGCAAATTACAATATTGAAAGCCGAAAGAAATAAGTTAGCACAACAGCTTGTTAATTTTGAAGGTGACGTAAAAGTACCGAATGCCGGATTTTTCTACTCTAACGTAGATGGCTATGAGGAGATGTTTGATGTATCGAAAATAGCTGATTTAAGCATTTCCGAATATCAGAAGATGGTTGATTCTGAGCCGTTTGATTTCTCAAGCACAAACGCCGTTGGTAAGATCGTTAATTCTAATGAGTGGTATATTTTATCTGAGATAAATTTTGATCAGCTAAAAAAGTTTACAGAAGGCAAAAATTACGATATAACCTTTCCGTACAATACGGATATATCTGTAAATATGACCCTTGAAAAAATCGTTAAGGAAAGTGATCTTGATAAAGCTGTTTTAGTGTTTAAGACTAATGTTATGCCGTCGGGGTTTAACTATCTCAGAAAACAGAATATACAGATAATCGAGGAGAGCAACACCGGATATAAGGTTCCATCAAATGCGGTTCGTGTAGTTGATGGAGTTATGGGTGTTTATGTATTGAGCGGTAATACTGTTTTGTTTAAGGAAATTACTGTACTCGTTGAGCAGGATGGATACTTTATAGTTAAAGAACAGCCATCATATACCGAGGATCCGGATTATAAAAAGAAACTGGGATTATATGATATGATCATCGTGTCGGGTAAATCCTTGTATGACGGTAAAATTATCAGTATGTCGGGGGGAGATTCATGACAATTCAAGAGTTAAATTCTGAATCTATGATGATGCTGAGTGAGAATCTTGATTCAGTAAGATCTAATATTTCTAAACACAAAAAAGATAAGAATGTTACTTTGTTAGCTGCCACAAAAACTGTTCCTGCTAAGGTTATTAACTATGTTACAAAAACGCTCGGTGTTACTGATATTGGCGAGAATAGAGTTCAAGAGCTTCTTGAAAAATATGATGAGCTTGACTTGGATGGTGTTAAATTACATTTTATCGGCAAACTTCAGACGAACAAGGTTAAATACATAATCGACAAGGTTGATATGATCCATTCTCTTGACAGTGTAAAGCTTGCTAAGGAAATAGATACACGAGCAAAACGTATAGGTAAGGTTATGGACGTTTTGGTTGAAGTAAACAGCGGAAGAGAAGAGAATAAGTCGGGAATTTTTCCTGAAGAGGTACCTTCTTTTTTGGAAAATATTGCTAGCTTTGAGAACATCAGAGTGAAAGGTCTTATGACTATCGCTCCCGTTTGTGAGAAAAAAAGTGATTATAGAAAATATTTTGAAGAAACTTATTCGATTTTTATTGACAATTTGCAAAAAAAACAGCATAATATAAGTATGGAGTTTTTGTCCATGGGGATGACCGACAGCTACGATATTGCTATAGAAGAGGGAAGCGATATTGTTAGAATAGGTTCAGCTATATTTGGCTCAAGATATAATTAAAATAATTTATATAAAATTTGGAGGGTAATTATGGCAATTTTTGACAAAATTAAGGGGTTTGTTAATCCTGACAGCATCAATGAGAGCTACGATGACGGTTATGATTATATAGACGAGGAAGGCGATATCCAGGGAAGTTACAACGATCCTTCTTATCAGTCTCAGTCATTCCAGAGTGTTTCTGCAGGTTCAGGTATGAGCCTTAACGGCAATTCACTCGAACTCAAGGTTATTCGTCCCGATCGTTTTGAAAGTGTTTCTCAGATCGCTGACCACCTTCTCAACAAGAGAACGGTTGTACTTAACCTTGAAGCAACAAATAAAGAAACAAGCAGAAGAATAATTGACTTCTTGAGTGGCGTTGCTTACTCTATCAGCGGAAACCTCAAGAGAGTTGCTAACAATACATTTGTTATCACACCTTGCAACGTTGACGTATCCAACGATGTTCAGGAAGCTCAGAAGGCGCAGCCTAAGGCTCAGACAGCAGATATTTACGACAATATCTAATTGTTGACTGATTAGTTTTATATGAAATGACATTCTACCCGATTTTATTTTGATAAAAATATAGTCGGGTAGATAAAGTTATTTTTAAAGAGATATTTATTTGCATATTTATTTGCGGAGTGTTTTTGAATATGGAGCAGATAATATATTTTTTGATGGATGTTATTCGTTGCGGTATATACGTAATGAATATTTTTATAATTATAAGAGCCGTTATGACATGGATACCCGGGAGTGATGACGGAGTTCTCGGTTCTTTTATTTATACGACAACAGAACCTTTGGTGGGGTTTGTTAGAAGTATACTATTTAAAATCCGTCCGTTGAGAGATATTCCTATAGATTTTTCGCCCTTGTTTTCGTGTATTTTATTGGATATTGTCTTGGCGTTTTTATAAAAACAAAATAGAGGTGTAATAATGATACCCCCGTATGAATTGAAGAATAAAGACTTCTCGAAGGTTATGCGTGGATATAATCCCTCGGAAGTTGATGAGCATTTTAATTTTATAATCGAAAAATATACAGAGCTTTACAGAGAGAACGACGAGCTTGAAAGAAAGCTGAAGACAGCATATGCAAAGCTTGATGAAATAAAAAATGAAGAAGAGTCAATAAAGAATGCTATGGTCAATGCTCAAAGAGCAAGCACGAAAATTATGACTGAAGCTAACGATAGAGCAGATATAATTATCAATACAGCTCGCAAGAGTTGTGATCGAATACTGTCTGACTTCAGAAAAAAGATTCAAGAAGAGAGAGCTATTCTTGTTGGACTTAATAAAGCAATATCCGAGTTTAAGGACAAGCTTTTTAAGACTTATCAGGCACATATATCATACATAGAACAGGTCGAGTTGCTTGATGAGGATGAGATAATAAAATATTCACTTACAGACGAAAGTTATACTTCAGCTGTTGTGCAGAATATTAAACAGGAAATCCTTGGTATGACAAACGAGGATACCGAATCTACAGCAAAAAATACTGTTGATGAAGGTTTTGTTGAAGCAAACCTTGTTACACAGGAGCCCGTAATGCGTCTTAACAACGTTAAGGATACGATAAAAGAATTAAACAAGCGTTTTCTTGATGAATCCGGCGAAAATAATGATTCGACAATATCGGCTGAATCGGATACAAGGGATAGCGCGGAGATTGAAGCTGAAAAAGAGTATGGAGAAATGTTAAAAATACTCGGTGCTGAGGATTCTATTGATTTCGATAGTGTTGATGCTGCAGATAACATCAATGAATTTAATAAGGCATATCAAACACCTAAAAATTACGGTGAATCAATAAAGAGAAAAAATAAGAATTGACTGGTTATACAGTTTGACACGACAATAACAAAGGAGTTAAATACAAAAATGGCTACTGATTTTACAAAGACACTTAATTTGCCCTCTACAGAGTTTTCAATGAGAGCGAATCTTCCTCAGAAAGAGCCTCAGTTCCTCGATAAATGGGCTGAGCTTAAAATATACGAGGAGTTGATGAAGAAGAATAAGGGCAAGCCTTCTTTTGTTCTTCACGACGGACCTCCTTTTTCCAATGGAAATATCCATATGGGAACAGCTCTTAACAAGATACTTAAGGATTTTATCAATAAGTATAAAACAATGACAGGGCACTACGTACCCTACATTCCGGGTTGGGATAACCATGGTATGCCTATTGAAAGCGCAATCATAAAGAAGAATAAGCTCGATAGAAAGAAGATGAGTATTCCTGAATTCAGAAGTGCTTGTCACGAGTTTGCGCAGAATTTTGTAGACATCCAGATGGCTCAGTTTAAGCGTCTTGGTGTTTTGGGAGATTGGGAAAATCCTTACCTCACCATGACTCCTGCTTTTGAAGCAAGAGAAGTTAAAGTGTTTGGCGAAATGTACAAGAAGGGATATATCTATAAGGGTCTTAAGCCTGTATACTGGTGTCCCAATGACGAAACAGCTCTTGCAGAAGCTGAGATTGAATATAAGGATGATGTTTGTACATCTATTTACGTTAAGTTTTTGATTGAAAATGATAACGGCAAATTGGCTGACGTTTGCGATTTGAATAAGACTTACTTTATTATTTGGACTACAACAACTTGGACACTCCCCGGTAACCTTGCTATTGCTTTGCATCCCAGAGACAGTTACGCTGTTGTTAAGGCTTCTGATGGCAATTTCTATATCGTTGCTGAAGCTCTCGCTGAGAACACAATGTCTCAGGCAGGCATAACCGAATATGAGATTGTTAAGAAGATGGCAGGTAATGAGTTTGAATATATGACTGCTCGCCATCCTTTCATAGACCGTTCTTCTGTTGTTGTTAATGCAGAATATGTAACGATGGATAGCGGTACGGGTTGTGTACACACAGCTCCCGGTTTTGGTGCTGACGACTATGTGACTTGTCGTAGATATAATATTGATATTATTGTTCCTGTTGATGACAGAGGTTACCAGACCGCTGAAGCAGGAAAGTTTGCAGGAATGCATTACCTTGAATCCAACAAGGCTATTCTTGAAGATATGAAGGAAAGCGGAGCACTCTTTGCTTCCGAAGAATTTACTCACTCATATCCTCACTGCTGGAGATGTAAGAAGCCTATTATCTTCCGTGCTACACCTCAGTGGTTCTGTTCGGTTGATGCATTCAAAAATGAAGCTGTTAAGGCTTGTGAAAATGTTGAATGGATACCCGAGTGGGGTGGCGATAGAATTACACAGATGGTAAAGGAACGCGCAGACTGGTGTATTTCACGTCAGCGTCATTGGGGACTTCCTATTCCCGTATTCTATTGTGCTGATTGTGGTAAGCCTATTTGCACAGATGAAACCATCGAAGCTGTTTCTAAGCTCTTTGGTGAAAAGGGTTCAAACGCTTGGTATGAACTCGAAGCAGCTGAAATTCTTCCCGATAACTTTAAGTGTCCTCACTGTCAGGGTGAAAAGTTTACAAAGGAAACCGATACACTTGACGGTTGGTTTGACTCAGGCTCTACACACTTTGCGGTTCTTGAAGATAACCCCGATATGAAGTGGCCTGCAGATCTTTATCTTGAAGGCGCAGACCAGTACAGAGGATGGTTCCAGTCATCACTCCTTACAGCTGTTGGTGCAAAGGGTGAAGGTGCTCCCTTTAAGCAGGTTCTCACACATGGTTGGGTTGTTGACGGAGAAGGCAAGGCGATGCATAAATCTCTTGGTAACTCAATAGCTCCTGAAGAAGTTATTGTTAAATACGGAGCTGATTTGGTTCGTTTGTGGGTTGCATCATCTGACTATCAGGTTGACGTTCGTGTATCCGATCCGATATTCAAACAGTTGTCAGAAAGCTACCGTAAGATCCGTAACACAATTCGTATTCTTATGGCTAACCTTTCGGACTTCAACCCCGATACAGATATGGTTGAAGTAAGCGAGCTTTATGAAATTGATAAGTGGGCATTGTATCATCTTAACAATCTTGTTAAGACAGTTCGTAACGCTTATGATAACTATTCATTCCATATTGTATACCATGAGCTCAATAACTTCTGTACAGTACAGATGTCAAAGCTTTATGTAGATATCACGAAGGACCGTGTGTATACTGAAGGCGCATCAAGCAAGGCGAGACGCTCGGCTCAGACTACAATGTATATTGCGTTGAATACATTGGTTCGTTTGCTTGCTCCCGTACTTTCATTCACAGCTGATGAGGCTTGGTCATATATGCCTCACGCTAAGTCTGACGATACAAGACACGTTCTTCTTAATGATATTCCTGAATTCAATCCCGAATATAACTTCGCAGAAATCGAAGAGCATTATGATAGATTGTTTGAAATCAGAGACGAAGTAATGAAGTCACTCGAGCTCGCAAGAGCAGAAAAGACTATCGGTAAGTCTCTCGAAGCAAAGATTAAGATTTACACAGATTCAGAAGAAATGTTCACATTGCTTAATAGCTTTGGCGGTGAGCTTTCAACTATCTTTATTGCATCTCAGGTTGAAGTTGTAAAGGGCGCTGCTCCCGAAAATGCATACACAGAAGAAGGAAGCGCAATTTCAGTTGAGGTTGTGAAGGCTGATGGTGAAAAATGCGATAGATGTTGGATGTACACAACTGACGGTGAAACAGTTGATGGCACTCACATCTGCGCACGTTGTAAGTCTATAATTGAAGGATAAAATAACAGATAAGGTACAAAAGGTTAATTATTGTGTCCTATTTACTATATTCAATATGCATTATTGCAGTAATAGCGATTGACCAGATCACAAAAATTATGGCTGTAAAATATTTGATGCCAATTCACACCTATCCTTTGTTGGAAAACGTATTCCATCTTACTTACGTTGAAAATAAAGGTGCTGCGTTTGGTATTTTGCAAAATCACAGATGGGTGTTTATGATTATATCTACTGTTGTGATGGCGGTTATAGTTTTTGTAATGTTTAAATACAAGAAGTTTTTACATCCGATTATAATGATTGGTCTCTCGTTTACTGTGGGGGGCGGAATCGGAAATATGATCGACAGAACCATAAAAGGTTTTGTGGTTGATTTCTTTGATTTTACGTTGATCGATTTTGCTGTTTTTAATGTTGCCGATACATTTATTTGTATAGGAGTCGGACTCATATTTCTTGATGTACTGCTTGGAAAAAGTGATTATTCGTTCTTAGACGGAGAAAAGCAAATTCTTGATTCCGAAAAGGATAACAAAGATGAAACTTATACCGACTGATGACAAAGATATCAACAAGCGTTTAGATGTATTTATGGCGGAACGTGGTAACATAACACGTTCCGCTTCTCAAAAACTACTGAAAGACGGACTTGTTAAGGTTAACGGTAACGTAATCGCCAAAAGCTACAAAACAAAGCTTGGCGATGTGGTCGAGTTTGATATTCCTGATGCAGTTGAATCAGAAAACGTTCCGCAAAATATAGATATAGATATTGTTTATGAAGATGAATATTTGCTAGTGGTTAACAAACCGCGCGGTATGGTTGTTCATCCTGCAGCGGGGAATCCCGATAATACGCTTGTGAATGCGCTATTATATCATTGCGGTGACTCGTTATCTGGAATAAACGGTGTTATAAGACCTGGTATAGTTCACAGAATCGACAAGGATACAAGCGGATTACTTGTTGTAGCAAAGAATGATATTGCTCACGTTTCACTCGCAGAACAGATAAAGTCGCATTCGTTCGACCGTTTTTACGAGGCTGTTTGTTGCGGTCGATTTAAAGAGATGACAGGAACTATCGATGCTCCTATCGGACGTCATCCTAAGGATAGAAAGAAGATGGCGATAGTGAGTGACGGCAGATATGCAGTAACTCATTATGAGACTATAACCGAATTCGATGGATTTTCGCATATGAAGTTCAAGCTTGAAACGGGAAGAACTCACCAGATCAGAGTTCATACCTCGAGTAAGGGGCATCCTATTGTCGGTGATAGATTGTATGGCGCGAGAGATAAGCTTGGCATAGAAGGTCAATGTCTTCACGCTAAGACTATTTCCTTTATTCATCCGATTACCAATAAACTAATGAGCTTCGACAGTGAGCTTCCGGATTATTTTAAAGCTATTTTGTCGAAACTAAGGACTAAATGATATGAATTCGTTTGAATTAAGCAAGAATGCTTTTTCCAAAATTATGATCGTTTCGGATTTTGATGGAACGTTGCGTTCTGACAACGGAAGTATTTCTGAGAAAAACATTGATGCTATAAAAAGGTTTACAGATCGCGGGGGCAAGTTTATGATCGCTTCCGGTAGAGCTGAATTTGTTCTTGACTCGATATCGCCGATTGCAAAAACTTTAGTGAACGTTCCTTGTATTTTATCAAACGGTAGCTATTTGTATGATTATAAATCGCGTAAGAGATCTTACGAAAAATGTCTTGAGCCTGATAATATAAGGGAAGTATTATATATGATCAGGGATATCGCTCCTGAGGCAGGTATTCGAATTGTCAGAGGTGAGGAGTATCTTACACCTGATGAAAATGAAGAGATAAAAAAGCAGATCGCTACCGGTTTTATGGAAAACGTTAGAGTATATACTTTTGATGATATACCCGTTGATAAAATAAACAAGATAACGATATGCGTCAATGACGAGAAGGCAACGGAGATAAGAAAAGCACTCGAAGCGAAATATTCCGATTGCTTTGAAATCTATATGTCTTGGAAAACAGTATTAGAAATTCAGGCAAAGGGTATTTCCAAAGGCGCTATGCTTGAATTTGTTCGTCAGAAGTATATCGAGAACGGTGATGATGTAACCATTTACGCTGTCGGAGATTACGAGAATGATATTGATATGATGAAAAAAGCGGACTATGCTTGTTGTCCGTCTAATTCTCTTGATATTGTAAAAAATATATGCGATATTTACCTTTGTTCAAACAACGAGGGTGCTATTGCAGATTTAATAAACAAAATAGAAAACGGTTTAGTTAAATAATTCCATTCGCCTCCATTCAGGCAGAAAGGTTGACAAAATGAAAGAAAAGTTTTATATCACAACAGCGATAGCTTATGCATCAAGAAAGCCTCATATAGGCAACACATACGAAGTAATACTTACTGATGCTATAGCGCGCTATAAGAGACAGCAGGGATTTGACGTGTTCTTTTTGACAGGAACCGATGAGCACGGTCAGAAGATTGAAAACTGCGCAAACGAAGCAGGAATTGCACCACAGGAATACGTTGACGGCGTTGCAGGTACAATCAAGAATATATGGGATCTTATGAACACAAGTTATGATAAGTTTATAAGAACTACAGATGATTATCACGAAAAGGTTGTAAGTCATATATTCAACAAGCTTTACGAAAAAGGTGATATATATAAGAATGAATACGAAGGATGGTATTGTGTTCCTTGTGAATCATTCTTTACAGAAACACAGGCTGTTGACGGTAAATGTCCCGACTGTGGCAGAGAACTTAAAAGAACCAAGGAAGAAGCTTACTTCTTCAGAATGAGTGCGTATGCTGACAAACTTATGAAGTACATCGATGAGCATCCTGAGTTCATTGAGCCCGAATCTCGCAAGAAGGAAATGGTAAATAACTTCCTTAAGGCAGGCTTACAGGATCTTTGTGTTTCGAGAACTTCGTTTAAGTGGGGTGTTCCCGTTGATTTTGATCCTAAGCATGTAATTTACGTTTGGATCGACGCTTTGTCAAACTATATTACTGCTCTTGGTTATGATGTAGATGAGCAGGGAGAATTGTTCCAGAAATATTGGCCGGCTGACGTTCATATAATCGGTAAGGATATTCTCAGATTCCATACGATTTATTGGCCTATTATGCTTATGGCGCTTGACGTTGAATTGCCTAAGAAGGTGTTCGGTCATCCTTGGCTTAACTTTGGAACCGATAAGATGAGTAAGTCTAAGGGTAACGTTATATATGCTGATGATTTAGTTGAAATGTTCGGTGTTGACGCTGTAAGACATTACTGTCTTGCTGAAATGCCTTACGGTTCTGATGGTAGTATTTCTTATGAAAATATAATTGCTCGCTATAACAGCGACCTCGCAAACAACTTGGGTAACCTTGTAAACAGAACGATCGCTATGACAAAGAAATATTTTGACGGCATTGTTCCTACACCTGATTCAGTTATAGAAGATGTTGATGTTGAACTTAAGAATGCTTGCAGCGAGGCTGTAAAAAAGGTAAAAGAGAATATGGATACCTATCATATTGCAGATGCGTCTGATTGTGTATTTAATCTTCTTCGCCGCGCAAATAAGTATATCGACGAGACTACACCTTGGGTTTTGGCTAAAGATGAGGCTAATAAGGCAAGACTCGGCACGGTTATGTATAACTTGCTTGAAACTATAAGAATAGCTTCCGTTTTGCTTAATCCTTTCCTTACAGAAACAAGCGAAAAGATATTCAAGTTTATCAATACAGACGTTACAGATTATGAATCTGTATTAACTTTCGGTAACCTTGTATCCGGTAGAGAAGTTGGAGAAGCATCCGTTCTCTTTGAGCGTATAGACGAAAAGAAGCTTCTTGAAGAAATTGAAGCTAAGAAAAAAGCTTCAGAAGAAAAAGTTATTGAAAAGCCTGCAGACGCAAACGTTTGCGAGATCGCTTTTGATGACTTTATGAAAGTAGAACTTCGTTGTGCTCAGGTTATTGCTTGTGAACCCGTTCCGAAAGCTAAAAAGCTTTTGAAGCTTCAGCTTGATTTGGGATATGAAAAGAGACAGGTTGTATCAGGTATTGCAAAGTTCTACAAACCCGAAGATCTTATCGGTAAGAAGGTAGCATTGGTTGCAAACCTCAAGCCTGCTGTACTTTGCGGTGTTGAAAGCAACGGTATGATTCTCGCATCAGGAGAAGAAGATGTAAAAGTTATTTTCCTTGATCCTACAACAGAAAACGGCGCGAGAATAAGATAACTTTATAGGAATATATAATGGAACAGATTATTTTTGATGCTCACGCGCATTATAATGATGATTTATATTCAGAAGCTGAGCGTAATGAAGTAATTGAATACGTGTTTGAAAACGGCGTTAAGTTTATTCTTAACGCCGGTACAAATATACAGACATCCAAGGAAAGTATTGCTTTAGCTGAGAAATACAAAGGAATTTATGCAGGCGTAGGATTTTATCCTCATGATTGCATAAACATAACCGATGAAAAAGAAGCTTTGGACACTCTTGATACACTGACTAAACATCCAAAGGTTGTTTCTATTGCAGAGATCGGACTTGATTATCATTATGATGATACCCCGAGAGATATCCAGAAAAAGTGGTTTGAGCTTCAGCTTGATTTAGCAAAACAAAAGGATATGCCCGTTTGTATACATGATAGGGAAGCGCACGGTGACGTTGTGGAAATCCTGAAAAGACATAAGGGCGTAAAGGGAATGTTGCACAGCTTCAGCGGAAGCAGAGAAACTGCCGAAGAACTGTTGAAATTAGGATTCTATATATCCGTATCGGGCGTTGTAACGTTCAAAAATGCAGTTAAGCTTGTTGAGGTGGTAGAAACCCTTCCTCTTGATAGAATGCTGATAGAAACGGATACACCGTATCTCTCGCCCGTACCACGCAGAGGACAGAAAAATAATTCTGCAAACCTCATGTACACAGCAGCGAAGATAGCAGAGATCAAAAATATGTCTATCGAAGAAATTTGTAATATAACAAGACAAAATGCGTGCAGACTTTTTGGTATAGAAGAATAAAATTAAAGTACCACTTCACATTGAAGTGGTACTTTTTTGTTTAAAAGATTATTTTTTTATTTTATGTCTTTTTTATAAAATTTATTTAATAGCTTGTTTGTTTTTCTGTTCTTGGAAATATCACCATTCATAAAGAAATATCTTTTTTGGTTTGTAGGATAAGAGATGTTATAGTGTGGTGGACCCTCAACACCGCCTCCCCAAGCCCCTTTGCGTGTTATGTTTCTTATGTAGTTCCATTTTATTTCTTCTTTTAGACCCAAGAGGTACACAATTATGACACTGTCGTTTGAAAAAATATAGTATATGGGAGATATAAGGCACCCGAACAGAAAAACAAGAGCAAAAATTGCAAATCCTATAGCCAACCCAAATTCATTATTATTTATACTTGATGCAGAAAATATAATAAAAATTACAAACAGGGAAATAGGAAGAAAAACATGTGTGTTAATAGCGATGTGTTTTTTGTTGTTATTCATATACGTACTAACTTTCTATATTATTTATGTGAATTGTTCAACAATTCTTCTTTCCAATGTATCCACATCTTCAAACGTATAGATCGTATACAGCATATTTTCGTATTCTTTTCCTCTTTTGCGTTTTTGTTCAATAAAACGCATCGGTTTTCCATTTTTAGAAACGGGCCATTCGCCGCCCTGAATCCAACGGGGGTATTTTGCGCCTTCGATATGGAATTCTTTTTTTATCAAATCTTTGATTTGTTTTTTTCTCTTTGTTTTTGGAAGTGTTTCCGGTACTTGTTCTATTATTGCTTCAATAATTCCTGCCTCTTCAACTTCATGTCCTTCGATATATTCAGGGCAAACATCCATTATAAAAGAAGCTTTTTCGTGAAGAGATTCATCTTTTTCTATAGTCTCATCGGGATAAAACTCCTTCATAAGTCGACATAACCAAGATTGAATGTTTACATATGTCCATAGTTTGTTACGCCTTTTAATGTGTGAATAGACAGTTTTTACCTTGTAGGGAACGTCTTGAACTGTACTATGTTTCTTCTCGAATAAATCTTTTACACCTTCGCACATATATTGTACATACGAGGGTTTGTATTCGCTTGGGTTATCCAATACGCTTTTATAGTTGTATAAATAAAGGTTTATATCATCAGTAAACAGTTCTGATTTGACTTCTCTGGTGAATCGTATTGCTTTATCGTCAAGCTCGCAGAGTAGATCAACAAGCTTTTTTGCCCGATCGATATCTACAGCTTCGCACAAGTTTTTATATGCTGCATATATTTCGTCTTGTTTTGATTGAGGAAGATTTTTTAAGAAATAATCTATATTTACTTGAACCGAATCAAGTATGGTTTTATCTTGCGGAATCATGCTTTGCAACCAATCTAACACCTGTGGATTTGATTCGAACCATACATAAAAAGCATCAGGAGCAACCTTTCCTTCAATAAACTCGATGATTTTCACTTTATAATTTTCCATATTGCTACCGCCTTTCTTTGACTTTATTATACAACATTTTTAGAAATATTGTCAACAAAAAACAGCTTTTTGAACGCTATAATCAATTTAACGAGAATATAATATCCCCCATAGTAAACATGGGGGATAAGCTTAAATTGATTTAATGTTTTTGTGCTTGGATTTGAAAATAAGCATCTAATCCGCTTACCTTTATTGCGGGTACATATGTTTTGGCATATATCTTAATGCCGGATTCCTGATCGTGGTCGCGAACATATTTATAGAAAGCGTAGAAGGGAATATATATTTTTCGATCTCTATCGCGTACATACTCTACTTCAACAAAGTCATAATCACTAAAATCAACTTCAGGTTGAGCAGCCATACAAAGCGGGCAAGAATGTCCACCGAAAACATAACCTTTTTCAAGTAGTTCTTCTGCTGCTTCTAAAGATATCATTTTACCCTTGGTGTTGACCTTAAAATACTTATCCCAGTCCTTTGCGGCTTCTTGAAGTGAAAATTCACGCAAGAACCCTTCATCTTTAGATTCCTCCCAATCAAAGGTTAATGATATAAATTCTGATGTCATAGGTGATTCAGAAAAATTTGAAGGAAAAATAGTTTTCTCGGGAGTATATAGATAGATTTTAAGTGTTTCTAACTGATCATATCTATATTCTCGATAGATTTTGATGTCGGTATACTTTTTGTTAAAAAAAGAACATATGTATTGTATGGTATCTTTTAGTTTTATTTTTATCTCCTCATCGGTGTCAGATTCTAATACCGAAACAAAATTTCCGTTAATTTTCAATCTATCTGTGTCAGCATCGAGAGTATAATATCTTAGTTTTAACAAATTGTCTAATTCGACAAAACTAAGTATTTTACTTTTTTGGAATATTTCTACTCGGTAAAAAAATTCCCCCTTGTATCTCTCTGTTTTTTCAATTTCATAATATGTATTACTAAAACCTGAAAATAATTCTGCTTTTTCTGAATATTTGTTTATAAATTTTTCCAGTCTTTTTTTAGAAGGAAGGGAATTATTTACCTTGTAGATAGGCAAATATTCCGTCTCGGGTAATGGAGTAATATATAGATATTCAGGGTCAATTGTATGGATTTCCTCGTATTGATTTGTGCCCCAATAATCATTTGTTGAATCAATAAGTTCGGCAATCTCATCAGCACTTAAGACAACTTCACTTACATTTGAATCCATTACCGGAGACCAGGGTTCTCCGTTTGGTAAATATGGCACTATACCGGAAGATGTATTTAATAACATCGGGAAGATAATCATACCGAATATTAGCGTAAAACATGCAGCAATTGCACCAAAACGTAATATGCTTTTTCTTTTTGCTTTGTTTTGTCTTAAAACATCTTTTTGCTTTGTATAATCTTCGATTAAGTTTGAATCAATATGATTTAGACCTTCGTTCCAATCTCTTTTTTTCATAATGAATATCCCTCGCTTTCAAGTTTTTCTTTTAATTCGTGTCTGATCGCGGCGAGCTCCTTGTTTACCATAGAGCGACTAAGAGATAGATCGGTTGCGATTGTATCAATAGGGTCAGCGATATAGTATCTGCTTAAGAATATAAATCGTCTGCGCTCAGATAAGGAACGAATAAAATCGCTTATAATACGTCCAAGTCTTTCGGCATCAAAATATGTATCTATGTTATCGTCATCAGCTATAAACGCTTCAAGTTCGGACAAGGATATAGTCATTTCGGATGGTATCAAACTCTTTCGTTTGTTACTGTGGTAGCGTTTGATAGACGTTCTTCGTGCGATCGTTATTAAGAATGCTTTTAATGAGTTGGGTTTTGATGGTGGCATAGAGTTCCAGGCTCCAAGATAAGTGTCATTTAAACACTCCTCGCAGTCAAGACTGTCGCGGACTATATTATATAAAGTGGATAGTAGGTATTTCCTATATTTAAAATCTGTTTCCTCGATCGCTTTCTCGTTGCGAGCCCAATAGAGTTCAACAATGCTTTCGTCGGTCATTGGTGTTTTGGGAGTATTTTTATATTTAAGCTTCATATTCAGTCTCCTTCTTTTTGTGTCTATTAGCCCTTCATAAATAATAGTACCAAAAAAATCGAAAATGTGTAATAATTTTTTTAATTTTTACAATTAAAACATAGAAAATATTTTTAATCAATGTAAAAAATAAAAAATCCCGCACTTATGTGCAGGATTTTTGTGATGTGTGTCCGATTTAGATGCAAAGCCGTGTGTGGCTGATTTAGATGCACACAGATTTTGCAGAGGGTACAGTAACCCCTTGGCGATGATGGGAGTTAAAAGGTTCCGCGATCTACCGGGCTTTTAACGCCATGCTTGCAACGAGTCCTATGTATTATTCATTAACGGTTTTATCTGCGACGATCTTACATCTGTCGCATTTGTAGTCAAATAATTCATCTTCGTTTTGCTTCCAATCGTTTCCGCAAATCGGGCATTTAGACGGTTGTTTTCCATAGAATCGGTATAGATAATAATATACCGGCTTTTTCAATTCGCTTTCGAGTTTTCTGCAAACAGATAGTCCTTTTTGATTTAAACGGCTACTCATGTTTGAGAGCATTTTATGCGCACTGATTTCGCCTATTCCTGTCACATAAAAAAGCCTATCATAAGCAGCATAATTTGTTTCCCAAGACGTTAACTCTCTGACAGTTTCTTCTGATAGTCTCGGCAACAAATAATAGGGTATATTACCTTTGCAATGTCCGCAACAAACAGGAGACATATCTCGCAAATGCGGATGAATGCACAAAACATAGTGTTCTGCATCTTTTCCTGTTGCAACGTCATCGCTGTATGTAAAATCATCTCCAACGTATTTCTTTTCGATTGGTTTTGTCAAATGAGGTGAAAGCCGTTGTAATGCTTCTTTTGAGTATATGTCATAATACTTTTCGTCGAGAGAATCCTCGTACGGGACAGTCACTCTTACGATTCGCATATTATCTGTACCCGAAATGTTTATCGTCTCAAATATTATTTGGTTGTTTCCTGACAAAGAACAAAGATAATCTGTTATCAAATAATCTTCGAACTCCGGTTTTAGGTAGAAAAACAAATCATAAACGAACATTACTCCACCGCCTTTCTTGGCTTTATTATATCACAATTTTGTAAACATTTCAAGTGTGGAGGTTTGGATCTGTCCGTGGGTTTGGTGGTATGGGGAAAGAAGAATGAAATCGTGATTTGCACGAAGAAATCCGAGCGAGGCTCGGATGAAATCTTCAGCCTGCGGCTTCAGATGAAATTAAATCCGCCTCTCCTATCCCCGCGAAGCGGGATTTCATCGCGTAGCGATTTCACCCACCGCAGGTGGATTTATTCCGCCAACGGCGGATTTAGTTGAAAAAAGCACTTGCCGAAGCAAGTGCTTTTTTCTGGCTGGGAGGGCTGGATTCGAACCAGCGCAATGCCAGAGTCAAAGTCTGGTGCCTTACCGCTTGGCTACATCCCAACATTACCAAAGCATTATATCATAATTAGTTAGTAATGTCAATAAAAAATACGGAAATTTATCGCTGTATAAACTCATTTGTAACACGTACAAGAAATTATATCATAAACTTACAAACATCGACCCATTCTGAATAATTTGAATATTCTTCAAGTTCTTTTATGGTAAGCTCGATAGCCGAGTTTGAGCTGCCGCAAGCAGGGAACACTGTTTCAAATCTTTTTAGGGATTCATCGAGATAAATCTTTACACCATCATTTACTGCGAAAGGACAAACGCCGCCAACTCTATGACCAATCATTTCTTCAACTTCCTCAAATGTAAGCATTTTTGCTTTAGTGTGAAAGAATGATTTATATTTTGCGTTATCTATTTTTACATCGCCTGCAGTAACAATTATAATAGCATTATCGTCTATTTTAAATGACATGCTCTTTGCAATTCTGCATTCATCGGTATTAAGAGCTTTTGCTGCAAGCTCGACCGTTGCGCTCGATATATCAAATTCTTGGATTTTGTTTTCGATTCCTTTTTCTTTAAAATATGATCTTACGTTTTCTATTGACATTTTCCCACTCCAACATACAAATTTTACACATATATTATATACAAAATAAACAAAAATTTCAAGTGTATTTGTATGCCGCAATGTGCGCTTCTTTGTTACACATCGTATTGACACATAATTGTAAAAATGATATAATATTTAAGTAATCTTATCTTGAAAAAGAAAGAGGTTTTAGAAGTGCAAAACAATAATTTCGCTCGTCAAGAGCAATATAGAAGAGAAATGAACAAAAGAAAAGCAAAAAAAGCTGCAAGAAAGCGTTTACTTATCCTGCAGTTTATTGTTTTTGTGTTGGTTGCGTGCTCGGTTGTCTCGTTGATCGTTATTCCCGGAAACAGCTCGTTAGCTAACTATGCGGGAGTGTATCCGTCGGCACTTGAATCCGAAATAGTATTGGATGGAGCGGACGTTGTGGACAACTCTCCTTTAGTTAAGCAGATGTCTACTGATATAAAAAGCTCAAATGCTATTTTGGTATATTTGAGCTCGGGAGAAGTTATTGCGGCAAAAGATCCCGACGTAAAGGTTTATCCAGCTTCTTTGACAAAGATACTTACAGCGATGGTTGTTATTGAGCATTACGAGAGCTTGAATATAATGCTTGAGGTTCCTTCGGATATTTTCGCATATTTAATCCAGGAAAACGCGTCTTGCGCAGGCTTTTCAGCGAATGAGAAGGTTAAGATCATAGATCTACTTCACGGTGTACTTCTTCCGTCGGGTGCTGACGCTTGTCTCACATTGGTGAGATCAGTTGCCGGAAACGAACAAGCATTTGCAAAGAAAATGACAGAGATGGCTCATAGAATAGGTGCTGTAAATTCTAATTTTACCAACAGCACAGGGCTTCATGACGACAATCATTATACAACCGTTCGTGATATGTCGATCATATTGAAATATGCTTTACAGAACGAGACGTTCAGAACGATATTTACTACAGAAACCTATACTACCTCCGCTACAAACAAGCATCCTTATGGTATAACATTTACTAATACCACGTTTAATGCATTTAAACGCGGTGGTTTGACAAACAATTACGTTAAAGGCGGCAAGACAGGCTTTACGGGCGAAGCAAGACTTTGTTTAGCTACACTTGGTGAGAAGGATGGCAAAGAATACATTCTTGTAACAGTGGGCGCAGGAAACGGATCGTCGAGCAAGGGT
>SVRB01000124.1 GCA_015065045.1 Oscillospiraceae bacterium
TAAACATCGATAAAAGCTTTTCATAATTTGCTTCTCTCGATACTCTGTTTGTAATCTTATAAAGGTTTACACATTCATCTATAAAGACCACAAGCCCCTTATACCCTATTTTTCTCACAAAAAAGGCCATAAGTTTTATATAATCATACCAGTTTTCGTCGTTTATTATTGACGATACGCCAAGATCCTTCTTAGCATCTGTTCTTGTAATATATTCACCGCGCAACCATCTGAGACAGCAGCCCTTTTTCTCATCATCGCCGGTTTGACTTGACTTATAAAACAAATTTACAACACAAGCAAAATCAAATCCTCCGATCAGACTTTCTGCTTCTCGGGTAACTGAATGGATCCTCTTTTCTACCTCAACATCAAAGCCTTCTGTTCCGATTTTTATACCGGATATTGCAACCTCTGACTGAATATTCGATATCCATTTTGCAATTATTGCCTGAATGGCATTGCCGTCGGGAGAGGTCTTTGTGCACATATTTTTTATGAGCTCACGGTAAGTCGCTACCCCGTTCCCCTTTGTTCCGAAAAATCGTCTTTCAGGTGAAAGATCGGCATCGCAACAAACAAATCCCTTTTCAACAGCATATCCTCTTACAAGCTGCATAAGAAAACTCTTACCGCTTCCGTATCTGCCGATAACAAGCTTCATAAAAGAGCCACCGTCAGAAACGTTTTCAAGACTATCAAGGAGAACCGAAACCTCCTCGTCTCTGCCTATAGCCACGTAAGGCGCACCCATTCGCGGTACAACCCCTGCGGACAAGCTTTCGAGCAATGACACCAATATTCTTTTAGGCACTTTATTCATCATCGATTGAGCCATTGTCTTATCTCCTGTTCATAATCGGATATCACTCTATATACACCGTCATTTTCTTCTATGCCAACGTCACCGAGAAACTCAAAGCAAAGCTCATTTACACACTCTGCCAACGTTTCGGGCAACATATAGCTTTCGGATGCAATCTTATTAAACCCATCCATATCCCCGTCGATTACTTTATATAAAGCTTCCTTCGCAATATCGAGCGATTCGCTTTCTATAGATACGTCAGTATTCTTATTTTCAAATTCCGTTGGGCTTTCTTCGTATATTTCATCATCTACAAGACGGTCTGTAATACGCCACGACTCTTTTTCGATCTCCCTCGCTTTTTCAAAGGAAACCGAAAACTCTCTCTTAGGCGCGCATTCTATTTCATATACATTCGCCTTGTCAACAGCTCTATTCCTACGGTGTACACACGGCAAATATTCATCAAAATACTCGTCGATTACATTCTTTTGATATTCGGTCAAATTCTGAATTGTAAGCCTTGCTCTTATGCCGAGATACGCTCTGACTCTGTTTTCGCAGTATCTTACAATATCGGTAACCACAAATGACAGATCGTTCTCTTTTAAAAGATCAATATACGCAACCTCAATTTTACGCTTCACGTTGTAAGCGCACAACGCTCCACTGAAAGAATCTCTTACAACCCTCTTTACAGTCATTCTGCCGTTGCCGTCAAATCGTCCGTCCGAGCTTGCAAGCTTATTTACAGCATAAATAAAACCTTCTGATATATGCTTTTCAAAAAGCTCTCTGTTGCTCTTATCTATATATTTACTGCTCCGCCATCTGTACGATACACACTTTTCGAGCAATAAGCTTGCATAATAGTTATCTTCTCGACAGTTTATATAAAATTGCTTTAAAGCGCTGTTTTCTTTTGCCTTTTCAAGTAAAGAGCAAGCCTTATCTTCGGGTAAAGCTATATTATTTATTAAACAGTAATCACACACCCACTCGCTTAAAAACTTATCAAGCTTTGTGTAAGCGTTTCTGTAGTTCTCCCAAATATTAAGCATCAACACCAATCCCTCTTCTGCAGGAATCAGCTCGGGAAGATTTATTATTTCATAAACATACAAAAGAATATAACTGCTGTCTGTCGGCAAATATATTCCCTGTCTCACACAGCCACGCCAGTAAAAATACCACGCCCTTTGTCTTGGTGACATCTGCGCATAGCTCGGCATATACGAAAAATACTTAACGGGAGCCGTCTCGCTGTGAATAAGGTTAAAATATTTCCGAGCATCCAATCTGAATCGCTCGTAAAAAGTATATTTCGTCGGCCAACTTAATATATTTACGTTTTTTATAAGAAAATTATCTGGAGAATATGATAACAAAACGTCAGTCGATTCACAAAGAGAAGGAATCACCTCTCTTTTTTTGTCTGCATCCTCAAATCCGTCATCGGTTACAATAACAGCCTGTATATCCACCTTCGGCGTCTTGTGAGAAGTACGACTGTTAAACGGAGTAATATCGCCAATATCCCAAAAACTATCCGTTTCTTCAATATCGGACCGTTTTTTTATTCTTTCGTCCTCGTTCTTAAAAATCATCTATCTTCTCTACAATTCTCCGTTGTTTTAACCTAATCAATAATACACAAAAAACAAAAATAGTTTATTTTTTATTATAACACAAACATACTGTAATGTCAATTATTCACACAACAACTGCGCCGCCAATATCGGTCAATTTTTCATCGGACAAAGAAATTACGTCTTTATCATATTTTCTCACAAATTCTAACATTTTCTCGTAATCTCTATGTTTTTTAACGTCACCGAAAAAGCAAACCTTGTCGTCTAACACAACCGATGCCCCACCAATAAAGCCACAGTCATATCCGGGCAAATATATATCGTCCTTGGATACCAAAATACAATCTATGCCATTCGACATATAAGCATTATATAGTCCGCTGTCCGCAGTCATAAAAGCCTTATCGGAAACTCTGCACGTCGAACACGCTGTATACCCCTGATTTACGTTTATTTCAAGCTTCGCCATCGACTTTATAAGCTTGGACGTATGCTTATTTTTCGAAAAAAGCACCCCGTCCTTTGTCAAAACAGCATTAAACAAAATGTCATTCGGATACTCTTTTTCAATCAGCTCGTCCGACAAAACAATCTTCACACCGAGCAAATCAAACAACTCTCTGTTCTCGGAATAGTATTCCCTGCTCGTAACAATACTTTTACCGTCATAAAAAATAAGCATATCGGCATGGGTAGATACGTATGGCTGTAATCTTCTGTATTCTGGTAGTTTTATTATATTGTATCCAAATGAAGAAAGATTTTTCTCACATTCATTCGATATTGTATTTCCTACAAGTATATTTTTTATATAAAACACCTCACAAAATAGAGCAAAGCCCGGAAGTTCGCATAAAACGTCCGGGCTGAATTAACTTCAATATACGATTAGTTAGCTCTTGTAACCTTGTTGGAACGGAGACAACGAGAGCAGACATTAACAGTTTTGGGAGTACCGTTTACAACT
>SVRB01000125.1 GCA_015065045.1 Oscillospiraceae bacterium
TGAAATGGGCGTTGAGGTTGCTATTGTTGTTGGCGGCGGAAATATATGGCGCGGCGGCAGACAGGGCGCAAAAATGAACAGAAGCAGAGCAGACCATATGGGTATGCTTGCAACAGTTATAAACGCTTTGGCTCTTCAGCAGGGATTTGAAGAGGTTGGCTCAGAGGCTGTTGTTATGACAGCGATCGATATGGAAAGAATTGCTGATCCTTTTACACAGAGAGATGCTGTGAAGCATCTTGAAAACGGCAAGATCGTTATCTTCGGCGGCGGAACGGGTTGTCCTTATTTCTCAACAGATACAGGCGCTGTATTGCGTGCAGCTGAGATATGTGCTGACGCTGTACTTATGGCTAAAAATATTGACGGTGTATACACAGCCGATCCTAAGGTTGACAAGAATGCTGTTAAGCTTGATGAGATCAGCTACGTTGACGTACTAAACAAGGGGCTTAAGGCTCTTGACTGGACGGCAGCATCGTTCGGACTTGAAAACAAGCTTACAATACAGATGTTTGCTCTTGATGATCCTGATAACATTATTCGTGTTGTTAAGGGCGAAAAGCTTGGAACAATTTTAAAGTAATTGATATTGAAAAATAATAAACACTTAAAATAAACGGAGGACTTTTTATGAAACTCGCAACAAAAGAATATGAAGGCAGAATGCAGAAATCTATTTCCGCATACCAGAACGAACTTGAATCAATCAGAGTGGGCAGAGCTAATCCCGCTGTTTTAAACAAAATCGCAGTAGATTACTATGGCGTACCTACTCAGATCAACCAGATGTCTGAAGTTAAGGTTCCCGATGCAAGAACTATCGTAATTTCTCCTTGGGATGCTACTACATTGAAGAGCATCGAAAAGGCGATCATTGCATCCGATCTCGGAATTACACCTGCAAATGACGGTAAGGTTTTGAGACTTGTATTCCCTCAGCTTACAGAAGAAAGACGTAAGGAGCTTGCAAAGCAGCTTTCCAAGATGGGAGAAGATGCTAAGGTTGCAATCAGAAATATCCGCCGTGACTTTAACGACAAGGTTAAGGATATGAAGAAGAAAAACGAAATGACCGAAGATGAACAGAAGCAGTCAGAAAAAGAAATTCAGGACTTGACAGATAAGTACATCAAGGATATAGATGGTATCACAGCCCGTAAACAAAAGGAAATTATGGATATCTGACAAAAATATACGGGGCGTGCGCCAAATTGGTACACGCCCATTTAAATTGGAGAAATATATGTTCGGTATTAAGAAAAAACAAAAGGCAAAACAGAGTGTTGCAGTAGACGAGCGTCTTCAGCATATAGCTTTTATTATGGACGGAAACGGCAGATGGGCAAAGAAAAGGGGAATGCCGCGTGAATTCGGACATAAAAAGGGCGCTGAGACTATGAAAAACGTAGTCAGATATTGCGGCTCTCTTGGTATAAACTGCGTTACGGTATACGCTTTTTCTACTGAAAACTGGAAAAGACCAAAGAATGAAGTCGATGCTATTATGGCTTTGCTTAACGAGTATATTGATTATCTTTATACAGTTATGCAAGAGGATGATATACAGATCCATTTCATAGGAGATAAGAGCAGATTTGCGCCGGAGCTTAAGGCAAGGCTTGAAAAGGCAGAAAAGGATTCTGAAAATAATAAGAGAATACTTAACGTTGCTTTAAATTATGGTGGCAGAGACGAGATAGTACACGCAGTAAATATGCTTGTTAAACAAGGCAAACAAGAAATTACCGAGCAGGATATTTCGTCGAGTTTATATACAGCGCATTGTCCGGAGCCCGATTTGATCGTGCGTACGGCAGGGGAGATCAGAACGTCAAATTTTCTTATGTGGCAGGGAGCATATTCCGAGCTGTATTTTACAGACGTTTTGTGGCCGGATTTTTCGGAGTCTGACGTTGACAAGGCGGTTGAAGAATATTACAGACGTACACGTCGCTTTGGCGCTGTAGTTTAAGATTTTTTACGGAGATTAGAGATATGAAAACGAGAATTATAACAGCAATTATATGCGCGCTTATCTTTATACCATTTTTAGTTTTTTCCGGAACGATAGCGTTTCCGATTATATTGGCAGTAGCATCGGCTTTATCAGTTTATGAGATGCTCAAATGTATCGGTGAAAATAATCCTGTAATCAGACTTGCATCTTGTGCAATAGCAGCAGCGCTGCCTATTTGTGCAAGAATTTACGGAGACGAACAGGCGTTTTTTAATTTCACACATAAGGTATTCGTTCTGTTTTTGTTTATGCTGTTTGTTGTTGCAGTATTTTCAAAGGGCAAAAAGGACGTTATGAATATGGCATTCGTATACGTTGTTGTAAGCTTTATAACAAACGGATATGCAAGTATCGTTCTTTTGAGAGATTATCAGTTTGGCGAATACATATATATGCTCGTGTTTATCTGTCCTTGGATGACTGATATATTTGCATATTTCACAGGATATTTCTTCGGCAAACATAAGCTTATTCCCGACGTAAGCCCCAAAAAGACTATAGAGGGAGCAATAGGCGGAATAGTATTCAGTACCCTTATTTTAGTGGGATACGGATACGTTATGTCTACTTTTGTTGAAGAACTAAATGCAAACTACTTGGCGTTTATTTGTGTTGGTATAGTGTTATCAATAGTATCTCAGTGCGGAGACTTGATCTTCTCGCTTATTAAGAGAAAATACGGAGTAAAGGACTACGGAAATCTGCTTCCCGGTCACGGTGGAATGCTTGATAGATGCGACTCTGTAATCGCATCTGCGCCTATTGTACTTTTTATGTTTGATTTGTCGGGAATTTTCCGTTTGTTTATATAAGATTATTGGTTAGATATAGCTTCGGAGGGAATTGTATGACTATGTCGAGTGAATTTGAAAAGAGTATAGCGATATTTGGCTCAACAGGGTCTATAGGTACTCAAAGTATAGAAGTTGCAAGAAGACATAATTTAAGAGTAAAGGCATTGACCTCGAGAGGAAATATAGATCTCCTTGAACAACAGATCAGAGAATTTTCACCCGAGACCTGCGCTGTTCTTGATGAAAAGAAAGCAATCGAGCTCAAGGGGAGAGTTTCTGATACATCTACACGTATAATAGGCGGAGAAAAGGCGATTGAGGAATTGGCATATACAGTAAAATGCGATATGCTTCTTAATTCAATCATCGGAAAAGCGGGACTCAGACCTACTTTGGCAGCTATTGAATCGGGCAAGAATATTGCTCTTGCAAACAAGGAGACTCTTGTTACTGCAGGTGAGATCGTGATGAAGAGGGCTCGTGAAAAGGGTGTAAGTATATTACCCGT
>SVRB01000017.1 GCA_015065045.1 Oscillospiraceae bacterium
CCGTGAAAGGGCGGTGTCTTAACCGCTTGACCAACGGGCCGTATGTGGTAGCGGAAGTCGGATTTGAACCAACGACCTGCCGGGTATGAACCGGATGCTCTAGCCAGCTGAGCTATTCCGCCATAAGATTTTTTACCGCTCCAGCGGAACGCTCAAACAGTATAGCATATAGCAATATATTTGTCAACCCTTTTTTTAAAAAAATATAATCTTTTTTTGCAATATTTTTTCTTTTTTTCGTTTTATTATTCAAACTAACCCCGAACGGCATTTGTAAGCCTTTTGAAATTAAAGTTTGCTATTGAAATTTATTTTCAAATATAATATAATTATTGTAATTAAATTGGGTAGTTATGTATTTTTACGCATTCTTTGTGTTTGAAAAAATAATTATTTGATAAAAATGTTGTAAAGCTACAACAAAAGGAGATAGTTGTTTTGAAGTCATCATTTAAAGGCGGAGTATTTCTCCCTCAAAACAAAAACACAGCAGGCAAGATAATCGAAAAAATGCCGTTATCGAGGATAGTGAATATACCTCTTGATCAACATATAGAAAATCCTTGTATTCCGCTTGTAAAGGTTGGAGACAAAGTTGACAAAGGGCAAATCATTGCCAACGTCGAGTCCGGCATAGGTTGTCCTGTTTCAGCGTCGGTTTCGGGTATTGTTTCTTCAATCGAAACAAAGGTAAATTCCGAAGGGCAGAGCTACGAGCAGATTTCAATAACAAACGACTATGAAGAAAGACTTTCTCCCGACATTCGACCGATAAACAAAACCCTCAACAACCTTTCTCTTAACGACGTTATAGAAATAACCAAAAAAGCCGGTATCGTCAGCACGGGCGATATTGCCTATCCGGTATATGAAGATTTAAAAAAATCGGACGACAAGATCAAGCATTTGATAATAAACTGTGTTGAAAGCGAGCCTTATATTACGGCAAATCACAGACTTCTTATTGAACAGCCGAAAAAGGTTCTGTACGGTATGAAGATATTGCTTAAGGTTTTCGACTTAAAAAAAGGATATATAGCTATAGAGAACAGAAAACCGAGCGCGATCGAGGTAATAGAAAAGCAGACCGAGGGCCGTTCTTTTGCGGAAATATGCGTTATGAAGACGAAGTATCCGCAGAGTGACGAAAGCCAGATAATATACGCGCTTACGGGCAAGGAGCTTGGTGCGGGCAGCCATCCGTCTGATGTAGGCTGTCTTGTTCTTGGTGCGGAGACCGTTGCGGCAATTTATGACGCTGTGGTTTTAGGTATGCCGATGATCGAGCGTATTGTAACGGTTGACGGAGACTGTGTAAGACATCCAAAAAACGTGTATGTTCGTATCGGTACTCCCGTGAACGAAATTATTGATATTTGCGGAGGACTTATACGCGAGCCGAGTAAAATTATTTTCGGTGGAACTATGAAGGGCATCGCGCAGAGTGATATACACACCCCCGTAACAAAGGGAACGAATGCGGTCTTGCTTTTTTCGAATAAAAAGAGAGTAAGATTGCCTCAGAACCCCGTTTGCATACGCTGCGGCAGGTGTGTCGAACGCTGTCCTGTGCGTTTAATGCCGAATTATCTTGTTTCTTTTGCATCGAAGGAGCAGTATGACAAGTGTCGGGAGTTTAATATATTTAATTGTATTGAATGCGGAAGCTGTTCTTACGATTGTCCGGCAGGCATTCCGATAGCTCGTTCTATCAAGGCGGCAAAGCAGAAGATGCTTGTGCCAAAAGAAAACAGTGAAGAAAAGGGGGAAGATCAGGTTGAGTAATAACAATAAACAAACACTCGACGTAACGTCATCCCCTCATATAAAAAATCCTGAAACGACAAGTACGATTATGCTCGACGTTATTATTGCGCTTATTCCCGCGGCAGCATGGGGCGTATACGTATTCGGCAAGCGAGCGTTGGCTGTTATACTTATGTCTGTTTTGTCGGCTGTATTGTTCGAGGGATTGTATCAGCATTATAAGCATATTCCGCTTACGATAAAAGACGGTTCTGCCGTTGTAACGGGATTGTTACTTGCGTTATGTCTGCCCGTTTCCGTTCCGATATGGATACCCGTTGTGGGAAGCTTTTTTGCGATAGTTGTTGTAAAACAGCTTTTCGGAGGAATTGGTAAGAATATCGTAAATCCTGCGGTAGCGGCAAGGGCGTTTTTGCTTTTGATTTGTCATAAGATGATGACGTTTTATACAGCGCCGTACACAAAGCTTCCGTTAATAAAAAACGTAAGCAAGTCTGTTGGTGTATCTCCGACTCCGTTATCATATCTTAATGAAGGCAAGCTTCCCGAATGTAGCTTGTTTGATGCAATACTTGGTAATGTGAGCGGAACGATCGGTGAGGTATCGGTAGTGTTGCTTTTTGTGGGCGGCATATATTTGCTTATCAGAAAAACGATAAAGTGGTATATCCCCGTATCTTATATATCGACTGTTGTTTTGTTGTCGCTGATGTTTCCGCAGGTTAATTCGACTTTTGCGTTTACGCAGTTCGAAGTGTTCAGCGGAGGGCTAATTCTCGGCGCAATATTTATGGCTACGGATTATGCAACCTCTCCCGTCACAAAGTGGGGAAGGATTATATACGGAATAGGTTGTGGAGTTTTAACGGTTATAATACGTTTTTGCTTTAAACAGGTAGAGGCTGTGCCCTTTGCGATACTGATTATGAATTTTGCATCAAGATATCTCGATATATATATAAGACCTTCTAAGGTTTGGCTGAAAAAAAGAACTAAATAGTACTTACAACGGGATCGTAATGAACGGTCCTGTTTTTTTATGTAATTTAGTGGTTTTTAAGGAAATTACTACATATATTATTATAATAGCGTTTAATATATGTTTTTTCCTTGTTGCGGTTATAATGAAGAGCGAATTTGACTAAGAAAGAGTGTGCTTATGGCAAGAAGGGTTTAGAATTTTACATAAATGTGCAATTTAAATATTTTTTGTGAAAAACTGTTAAAAAATATATAAATAATATGTGAATTTTGCCATTGACAATCGTAATTTACCGTGCTAAAATATATGTGTATTCATATCCACTTAATTTGTGTATGAAATTTTTAAAAATTTTAATAAAAAAAGGAGAATGACTATGAGAAAAATTACAAAACTTCTCATTCCCGCGCTTTTGGTTGTTGCGGTAATCGTATCATGCGCAGTTATGTTTGCGTCTGCTGACACAAGCACTGAAAAAGTAGTATACGTTTCCTCAACAGGTACAGGCGACGGTTCATCCGCGGCAACACCTATTGGCCCCGGCGTGCTTGATAAAGCTACAACTATTTCAGTTGGTTCAGGCACACAGCGTTTTGAAGCAGGTACAACCTACGCAGAAGCTGTTGCAACAATGAAGACTCTTACAGGCAAGATTACAACTGCAGAAGCTATCGAAATGATCAGCCCTTTGCACAGAGCAGCTCAGGCTCTCGGTGAAGAAGGCGGTAAGATCGTTCTTGTTGACGAAGTTGCAATCGAAGTTGCAAGAACTCTTGACCAGGTATATACCGGTTACATGAGACTTGACAATTACAATTCTGAAACTGCTTCAGCTGTAACTTTTGAAGCAGATATCACAATTACAAGTATCGGCGAAGGTAAGCTCGTACTTGACCAGACAACATGGGATTCTATCGACTGGTACCTCCAGGGCGATTTGACACTTAAGGATCTCGCTGTTGAATACAGATATAATGGCGATCACTATCCCACAGCTACCGGCGTTAAGCAGAGCAGCTATATGACAGGTTTCTCTTTCTTTGCTGGTAAGCATGACGTTACAGTTGATACAGGTGTAACAGTTACATCTAAGAAGTATGTTGGTGGCGTAGCTACAGAAGGTACAGTATACCCCAACATTTTCTGTGGTAGACTTGGCGGCGGCGGCGTAACAGCTGACCCCGTTATTACAGTTAAGTCAGGTACATGGGGCGCTATATACGCTGCAGGTATCGGTAACTCTGCAAGTGCTACAGGTAAGGTTACAGGTAACGTAACTATTAACATTATGGGCGGTACAATCGGCAAGGTTTGCGGCGGTGGTGCTACAATGCATAACTCCAGAAACCATGCTGCAGTTGTTGGTAACTCAACAATTAACATCACTGGTGGTACAGTAACAACTGTTGCTGCTGCATCAGGTAAGTCTATTTCCGGTTCAGTAACTGTTGACATTGCAGCTCCTGCTCAGGTTACAAACGTTGTTTACCAGGATTCATCATACACAGTTGATGGAACTCCTACAGTATCAGCAGCTGCTCCCGCATCTGTTTCTGTAACATACACAGCAGGTACAGTAGCTGACACAGCTAAGATTACAGGCTTTGCAGCAGGCGTTGTAGTTGAAAGACCCGCAACAACACCTACAGCAACTCCTACAGCTACACCTACAGCTACACCCACAGCTACACCTACAGCTACACCTACAGCAACTCCCACAGCTACACCTACAGCAACACCCACACCTACACCTACAGCTACACCCACACCTACACCCACTCCTTCTTCTGAAGTAAAGCCCGGTTCTAACAAGGTGATCTACGTATCTATGACAGGTACAGGTGACGGTTCATCCGCAGCTAACGCTATGGGTCCTGGTCTCGTAACAGATACAGTTACAAACGGTGGAACAACAACACATACAACATTCACAAATGCTACATTTGCAGACGTTATGACTTGGTTGAAGGCTAACGTTTCAAAGGGCAAGATGGATTTCACAAACGATGCACTCACAAAGGCTCATCCTTTGTACAGAGCAGCTGAAAAGCTCGGTGCTGAAGGTGGTACAATCGTTATCGTAGGCAACTTCACAATCGAAGCTGCTAAGACATTCGAAAAGGGTTATGCAGGCGACTTCAAGCTTCCCGAAGCAGGCGCGATCCTCATTAAGGGCGGCGACAACGCTAAGCTTATCCTTGACCATTCTACATGGAACTCCACATCATTGTGGCTCGGCGGCGACACAGCTATCAGCGACATCGCTATCGAATACAGATATGACAGCTCATATCAGTTGAACGCAACAAACACAGCTCCTTCTACATATATGCCCGGCTTCTCATTCTACGCTGAAGGTCATAACTTCACAATCGGAACAGGCGTTACAACAACATCTAAGGACTATGCTGGTTCTACACCTGCAAACGGTGATAGATTCCCCAACATCTTTGGTGGTTCACGTAACCTTCCCGGTATCGAAGCTAACCCCACAATCGTAGTTAAGTCCGGTACATGGTCACTCGTAGCAGCAGCAGGTCACTCAGTATCTGCAGCTAAGGATTCTTCTATCACAGGTAACGTTGAAATCATCATTGCCGGTGGTAAGATTGAAACAGTAAACGCAGCAGGCGTATCTCCCTTTGCAAACAGACAGTTCGCAGCAATCAAGGGCGATTCTACAATCAAGGTTACAGGCGGTGAAGTTGAATTCATCATCTGCGTAACAGGTGCTGGTGTTGAAGGTAAGTTGCTTATCGACCTCGAAGGTGGTAAGGTAGGCGATATCTACTACAGAGAAACACGTAACACATCTGCTGCAGATCCTTCTTCTAAGGCAATCACATACAGAAAAGGTGTAATTGATTTGGCTAACATCGACGCTGAGTTCGTAGCAGCTGAAATCACAGAAAAGACAGGTACACCTCAGACAGGTTCTTCTATCGCAATCCTCAGCGTTGTTGCAGTACTTGCTCTCGCTGGCGCAAGCGTAGTAGTTTCCAAGAAGAGAACAAGAATTGAAGACTAATTCTTAAAATAAAAAAACCTCGAGATTTTCTCGAGGTTTTTTGTTTTCTGTTTAAAAATATGAATAGACTTATTTTATACTACATATAAATATATTAAAATATGTTTAAATTTAAAGTCTTTAATTGTGTTGAATAATGGCAAATATGAATTTTTTGTGTAAAATTATTAAAAATAAATTGAAAATATATGAATAATTAACATTGACAATATGAATAAATGGTGCTATAATATATCCAACATATGAACTTATATTGTATGTAAATAAAAAACAATTTTAAAGGAGAATGACTTATGAGAAAAATTACAAAACTTCTCATCCCCGCAATCTTAGTTGTTGCGATGATCGTATCTTGCTCAGTTATGTTCGCTTCTGCAGCATCAAGCAAGACAATCTACATTTCTGCAACAGGCACAGGAACAGGTACACAGACTGATCCTATGGGCCCCGGCACAGTAACTGATACAGTTAAGAACGGTGCTGGTTCAGAAACTTTCCAGACATTCACAAATGCTGCTTACGCTGACGTTATTTCTTGGATGAAGGCTAACGTTGCTAACGGTAAGATGGTATTTACAAACAACGCTCTTGCAAAGGCTCATCCCTTGTACAGAGCTATTGAAGCTCTCGGTGCAGAAGGCGGTACAATCGTTGTAGTTGGCGATTTGGCTATCGACGCTGCTGACGCTTTTGAAAAGAGCTATGCTGGTGACTTTAAACTTCCTGAATCCGGTGACATTACAATTACAGGTGGAAAGCTTGTTCTTGATCACTCTACTTGGAACTCAACAGCTTTGTGGTTCGGTGGAAACACAACACTTAAAGATATCGCAGTTGAATACAGATACAACAGCACACAGATGACACAGTACTATGAACAGGGCTTTAGCTTCTACGCTAACGGCAAGAACCTTACAATAGATACTGGCGTTACAGTAACATCTAAGGACTACTCCGGTTCAACTCCTGTTGATGGCGATGTATTCCCCAACCTCTTTACAACAACACGTAACGGCATTGAACAGACATGCAACCCTGTACTCACAGTTAAGTCAGGTACATGGCACTTGGTATCTGCTGCAGGTCACTCTGTAAGCTCTGCTAAGAACTCATCTGTAGTTGGTAACTCAACACTTAACATTGCAGGCGGTAAGATCGAATTCTTGAACTGCGCAGGCGTTTCTCCCTACAGCAACAGAGTTTACTCTGAAGTTAGAGGTGACGTAGCAGTTAACGTTACTGGCGGTACAATCGATACAATCTCTTGCGTAACAGGTTCCGGTATCACAGGTAAGTTGACAATTAGCTTGGATGCTCCCGCTAAGGTTGACACTATTGTTTACCTCGATACAACAAAGCATCAGCCTTCTGAGCCCACATCTAAGGCTATCTCTTACAAGGCTGGCACAATTGATTTGGCTAACATCGACGAAGCGTTCGTAGCAGCTGAAATCACAGAAAAGACAGTTACTCCTCAGACAGGTTCTTCTATCGCTATCTTCAGCGCAGCTGCAGTTGTAGCTCTCGCTGGTGCAAGCGTAGTAATCTCTAAGAAGAGAGCAAGAATTGAAGACTAATTCTTAAAATAAAAAACCTCGAGATCTTCTCGAGGTTTTTGTTTTATTTATGGCCCGATTGACAAAAATAATAAAAATTGATATAATCTATTTATGTTTTATTTTTTGTTTTATCGGAGGAAATGTTTTGAAAAATAAGCAGATTAGATCAGTATTGATTGCATTTGTGTTTGTAGCTGTATTTGCAGTTACTTTTGCATTGGTGTTTATGGGTGGTAATAAGGAAGAGAATCCCCCAAAGGATAATGAAACGACTACACAGGACAGCGGAAGTAAAAAGGAACCGGTAGTAGAGAAACCTCTTTATGACTATGACCTTAGTGAATATATAACACTCGGCGAGTTTCCTAATGTTAGCTATAGTGTTGACGATATTGAAAAGTATGTAAACCAGAGCGTAAAAAATATTGCATTACAAAACGCTGAATTTAAGGAAGTATCAAGGACTACGGTTCAAGATGGAGATACTGTTGTTGCGGACTTTGTGGGAACTATGGACGGAAAAGAGTTTAACGGAGGAAGTGCAAAGGGGCAGTATATTACAATTGGTTCAGGAGCCTATATTGAAGGCTTTGAATCAGGGCTTATCGGCCACAGCGTTGGAGAAACTGTTGTTTTAAATTTGAAGTTCCCCGATCCTTATCCGAACTCAGCTGATCTTGCAGGCAAGGACGTTACGTTTACTATTACTATAAACAAGCTCGGCGTAAGGGAATTGCCCGAGGTTACCGATGATATGGTTAAGTCTATGGGTTCGGGATTGTTCTCAACGGTTGCTGAATACAAGGAATATATGAGAAAGTACTATACAGAGTACGTAGTATGGAACGCTTATTACGCAACCTGCGAGATTGTAAAGTATCCCGAGGACGACGTAAATGCGTTTATGGATGAAATGATTGATTATTACGAATCAATGGCGTCATACTATCAAATATCTCTTGAGGATCTTGTTAAGACAAGCGGTATAGAAAGCTTGGAAGTGTTTAAGTCACAGCTTTTGAGTGAAATAAAGAAAAATATGGCTCAGGAAATGGCTGTATATCATACGATAAGAACACACAATATTGAGCTTACCGATGAGGAGTTTAACAGTATTGCGCTCGAGTTTGCAAAGGACGAGGGATATAATACTGTTGATGCGCTCAAAAATGTAATCGGTGAGACTTCTCTCGAGGTTGAGGTTTATAGACTTAAGGTTATATCCCTTATTCTTGAGGCTGCACAAAATTAAATAAAAAAACTCAACGTATTTTACGTTGAGTTTTTTTGTTGTAATGTATGATTGTAAATTGTGCGAAAGGACTCGGTCTCGCGCGATATACGCGATGAGGTCTGTCGGGCTTTTTCACCATGCTTGCAAACGAAGCTATATATACACGAATTACTCATCGACTATTTCCTGAATATACGTTGTATCCCCCCATGTATACCAAAAATGTGAATTATCTATAAACCCCATTTTTTTCACAACTTTTCCTGTATATGAAAACAAACAAAATTGGATTTTCAGATCCGAACTTCTCATCAAAATAGCAGATGTGAAATAATTCAACAAAATCCATTTTCCGTCCATGGATATGTACACGCGATCGGGGCAAAGTGGCTCCAATTTGGTAATAGGAAAGATTCCACCTCCGTCCGAAATGCTGAACAGCGACGGTGAAATAATAGATTTAATCGGACGAAGCTCATCATCGTAGATTGTTACCTTATTGTTCTTTGAAAGCGTATATTGGTTTATACCGTCGGAATAGATCAATTGACTGTGTATCGGGATTCGATTAAACTGTTTTTGCCAACTCAGTTGCATATTATGGATGGCAACGACATATGAACTATTTGCGACACTGCATTGAAACAAATAGTTCTGTTGATTTGGGTTGTATATAACGTTGGTACAAACAACATTGTATCGCACAGCATCGGTTTCATTTATTATCCAATCCAATGGGACATTCCACACAACAGTATCTGTGTTTTGGAGAAAATCCCAACACCTTATGGAATTGTCGTAAAAATATAAGACTTTTTGATTATCTGTAAAAATAAATGCTCCGTTGACAGAATGTTTGCTTTTTTTTGCAACAATTTCTTTATTGCAAAGATCGAGTACGGCAAGTGTGCCGCCAAAGGTTTCGGTTACTGCATATTTTTCATCTGGCGAGAGAGCTATATGATATACGCCGTTCATAATGGGGGTTATATCACTTTGTTGTGCTTGACAGTGATCATCTATTTCAAACTTCACAAGTGTATTTTTATTTTGGGCATAATAATGATTCTCAAAAAAAGCAACGGCGGATTTTTTGTATTTTAAGGTTTTTCCATTTGGCTTTAAAAATTCTTTTGGGTCAATCAGTTTATCTCTGTGCTTTATTTGTAAAAACGGATAGAATTTTCCGCAGGCAATACAACGATATCCGTTTTTTTCTTTCTGAAAATTCTGCTGATTATTTGGTGTACAACAAAACAAAAAATCCATAAAGCCCCTCATTACATTTTTTAGATATTTTTATTACTTCTGTAGTTTAAGTATACAACAAATCCGTGGGAATTGCAATATGAGGAAAACAAGTGAAGCATCACCTTACGGCGATATGATGTTTTTCGCTTCGCTCAAAATGATGTTGCATGCAAGCACGCAAACGATGTTGTGCCTTACGGCAAAAAAATCCAAGTCTTTCGACTTGGATTTTTTGGCACAACCTTTCAAAATTGATCCGCAGAGCAAGTTTTTTCGAAATCGATCCGTGGTTTTCGGTCGGTGGATAGACTTACCCCTTGACGATGATGGGAGTTGTACTTTACCGCTATCTTCCGGGGCGCTACTCCATGCTTGCAAACGAATCTATGTAGTGATTTTAGTTTTTAGTAAGCTCCCAATCGGAATAAATCAAATTAGCTTTTTTGTCCATAACCCAAGGGTATGTAAGCAAATTAAGCAAATACTTTGTAGGAGGTTTAGAAACGTATTTTTTATAGTCTTTTGCCGCTTTCCAAAATTCGTCCATCGTATATTGTGCAGGGAGCTTTTGAAGCGTGGCTATGAACTCTGATTCTTGTTCTTCAGGCAAATCCAACCAACAGTTCGTTATCATTGGTTGTAGCTTGATTTCCGCAGCATCGAATTTCTGTTTGTGCTTGGGGTTATCTTGAAAACACTTTTCGATTTCCTTACGAATATCATCGGATACAGGTTTAACCCAAGCAATATCCTCATATGAAAAATAGATTCGGGGTTTCATTTTATCTGTAAAGCATTTTTTCAAAATTGCCCATTGGCCGATAATTTGTCCCTTTTTCCAACTAATACCTTCACCGACATAATCCTCGGTGGCGATTTTGGGTTTGATATCAATCAATTGCCAATATCCCGAACCGTATCCTGTTACATAATCGCCGATTTTAACTTGAGCCATAGTAACACCGCCTTTTTGCTGTTATTATATCATAAATCCGATATTTTTTTCAAGTGAAATATTCGGCTGCCGCCGAATGTGAAATAATTTCCTTGCGGAAATTGTGAAATATCTCACGCCGCCTACGGCTTTGGTCGATGTGAAATGAAATTTACCCACATTCGCGCCAGCGAATATTTCACATTTGCGGAGCAAATATTTCACAGCGAAGCTATTTCACTTGCCCGAAGGGCAAATTTCACTGAAAAAAGCCAAGTCGATTTTCGACTTGGCTTTTTTCTTGGCATACCCTTTCAAAATCGAGCCGTGCTACAAGTTTTTTCGAAATCGATCCATACTTTTAAGTCAGCGGATAGACTTATCCCTTGGCAGTGATGGGAGTTAAAAGTTTCCGCGGTCTACCGGACTTTTAACACCATGCTTGTAAACGAATCTATGTAAAAAACAAGTTAAAACAAAGATTTATTATCACCCATATACTTGACGATGTTCTTCATTCCATCGTCAAAGGATAAGAACGTTTTTTCTTGACCTTTTATTTCCGCAATATAATACAATGTTGAATCCATATAGATCCAAGTGGAGCATTTTACAGTAATTTCATCGCCCTCACGTATTTCGTTGTTGGCAAGACATTCATTGAGAATATCGCAATTATCCCCCACCAATTCTAATCTAAGTTCTTCGCTATTCGATTCGGAAGAATCAAAAGCCGATTTGTCTTCAATGGAGACATACAGATAAATGCGATCATCAACCTTTTTGTATGAGCAAAAAACAGCATCAACATCATAATAATTATCTTCATTGCCGAGATGCTCTCGCATAATTCCATTATAACCGCTACAAGCGGTCATGCTTAACAGAAGGATAGTTGCAAGCAAAAGTAACACAAATCTTTTCATTTCACATTCTCCTTTGCCGTATTGATGGAGTTTTATGATGCGAGAAGCAAAAGCAATCGATTTATCAATCAGTAAATTTTCTTTCATAATCACACCTCCGTCTATAAAATCATTGTAACACAAAATAATTAAAATTTCAATGTTAAAAAGCTTTTCGCCCGAAAGGGAGAAAAGCTACCTCAATTATTCATTATTCATTAGCCGCTTGCGGCGACTTCATTATTCATTCTTCATTAGAAAAGTCGCGTGAGATAAATGAATAATGAATGATGAATAATGAAAAATGAATAATACAAAAAGAAAAGTCGCTTGCTTACGCGCGCGACTTTTCTTTTTGGCAGGGGCGAAAGGACTCGGTCTCGCGCGGACTACGCGCTCGGTCTTCCGCGGCTCTCAATGCTCCACCGGAGCATTGATTCACTACCGCTCCCCTTCGAGTCCTTACTAGTGCGCACAAAACAAAAAAACAAGCCCATCGCTGATGCGATGGACTTGTTTTTGGCAGGGGCGAAAGGACTCGAACCCTTGACATGCGGTTTTGGAGACCGCCGTTCTACCAACTGAACTACACCCCTATTTTTTTGACTCGAATATTATATCATATATTTTTTAAAAATGCAATAGTATTTTAACTATTTTATTAAGTTATTTTCTTTACTTGATTTTTCTGCTGTCGCATTTGTTCGACGATGTGTATGTAAAAAACAAAAGCCCATACGGGCTTTTGAAAAAAATTTTATTTTCTATTGTTTTTTTCGTTGTTTTTTGATACCATAACTATAATGAGTATAATAATTATAACGGCAATAATAATCGCAATTACTACACCCATAATGCCGTTTGACGCTGTATCGTCAACTGCATCTTCAACGTCGTCCTTTGCGCTGTCTAAAGCGCCCGTTGCGTCATCAAGAACGCTGCTTGCATCACCGAGGATACTGTCAAGGGCTCCTGTTGAACGGTCGCCTGTATCGGTTCCGTTATTGTTATTGTTATTATTGTTGTTTCCGTTGTTCGTTTCGGCTGCTCTGTTATCTCTTGAGCCGTTGTCGGATTCTCTATCGACCGACTGGTCGGGGATGTTGCCTGAATCATATCTGCTCTGGTCATTGATCATAGCGGCGGCATTAAGAGCTAAAGAAGCCAAAATCGCCAAAGTAAACACAAAAGTCAAAAGCTTCATTATCTTTTTGTTTTTCATATTTTTATTCCTTTCAGGAGATTGTTTTTGATTTTGGTTTATGAATATTATGCTCAAAACACAGAAATGTATGTTATGAAAATATAATTTGGAGATAGTTTAATGGAAAAGAAAATTTTTACAAAAAATGATAACGGATTTACCTGCAAGAATTGCGGATTTGAGGTTATGCCGCTTGGATATTCCTCGCGCAATCATTGTCCGAACTGCCTACATTCCTTGCACGTAGACGTAAACCCCGGTGACAGAGCAAATGAGTGTGGCGGCATAATGGAGCCTATAACAGCCGAAGTTGATTCAAAAAAAGGCTTTATCATAATACATAAATGTAAAAAGTGCGGTGCTATTTCGCGTAATCGTTCAGCGCACGAAGCAAAAGTCCAGCCTGATGATATAAAGAAGCTCATCGCATTGACAGCAAAGCATTGAAATAATGAATAATGATTTTCCACAAAGAAAAATAATAAGATTAAAGAAATTTGATTATAGCAAGATTGGCTTATATTTCATAACTATTTGCACACATAACAGAAAAGCAATATTTGCAATACGTTCGAATTTTGAAGATAATAAATTTTATTCAGATATAAATGACAACACAGTAGGGGCGGATATAGAATCCGCCCGCATTTTTATAAAGTTTTTTGAGGGATAAAAAGGGAACTTTTTTTCAAAAAAGTTCCCTTTGTTTTTATATTATAATCTATTTTCTTCGAGCCATTTTTCTGTTGAAACGGCAATTTCTTTTAATGCGCCATCCTCGAAGGGTGTCTTTATACCTGCAACCTCGCAAAGCTCGACGAAGGTCTTCTTTCCGCCCTCTTTTACAAACTTCATATATCTGTCCCAAGCGTCTTTATAGTCATTCTGCGACAGTCCTCTGAATATAAGCGATTCAGTCTGCGCCAAGCAGTAATCGATATAATAGAAGGGGTAGTGATAGATATGAAGCTGTCTCTGCCAACCTCTGCCCTCACCATAGAACGGTATGCCCGTCATATCGAGGAACGGACGGTATATCTTTTCCAATTCTGCCCACGCTTTATGTCTTTCGGTGGGTGTCATATCGGGGTTATCGTAAACGATGTGCTGGAATTCGTCAACCGTACAGCCGTAGGGAATAAATATAAGCGCGTTCTTAAGGTGGGTGAGCTTAGCTCTCTTAGCATCTTCCTTGTAGAACAAATCAAGCCAGGGCCAAGCGAAAAATTCCATAGACATAGAATGGGTTTCGCAAGATTCCATAGAGGGATTTTTGTTTTCCTCGAGCTCAAAATCTCTCGCCATATAGTCGGCGAAAGCGTGTCCCGCTTCGTGTGTTAGAACTTCAACATCGTCGGCTGTTCCGTTAAAGTTAGAGAAAATAAAGGGAGCTTTATAGTCGGGAAGCGTAATGCAGTATCCGCCGACAGCCTTGCCTTCTTTTGCCATAACGTCAAGAAGCTCGTTATCATACATAAAGTTAATAAACTCGTTAGTTTCGGGAGACATTTCCTCATACATTTTCTTACCTGCGGCAAGAATGTCCTCAGGAGTGCCTGCGGGCTTGGGGTTGCCGTCAAGATAGAACGTTGTATTATCATAGAACATAAGGTGGTCAACACCGATCGTATCAGCCTGTTCTTTTTTTATTTTTACAACGATCGGAACGAGGTCGTTTTTAACCTGCTCTCTGAAATTTTTAACCATTTCGGGAGTATAGCAGTTACGCGTTCTGCGCATATATCCAAGCTCGGTGAAGCTGTTAAATCCAAGCTTTTTTGCAATTTCCGTACGAACCTTTACAAGATCGTCGAAGATTTTATCGAGCGTTTCGGCGTGGCTCATATAGAAATTACCCTCAGCTTCATATGCTCTTTTTCTTACGTCTCTGTCTTTATGAACCTTGTATACACCGAGCTGAGAAACGTTAAGCTTTTGGTTGTCAAAATCGATTTGCGCTGATGCTATAAGCTTTTGATAATCGCTGACGAGCTTGTTTTCTTTTTGAAGCAAGGGTATAACCTCGGGAGAAAAGGTCTTTAACTCCATTTCAAGATTTGTAAACAAAAGGCTGCCGTGCTTCTTTTCGACTTCGTTTCTGAAAGGAGAAACCAAGAGAGCTTTCATAAATTCTGTGGTCTTTTCCTGAAGCAAGGGACCGTTTTCGTCATAAAAATCGTTTTCTTTATCATAAAATTCGTCTTTTGTGTTAATGCTGTGTCTTACGTAAGCGAGAGTTGACATTGTTGCAAAGTTAGAGCTTATTTTTTCGTGTTCCTCGATTGCGGAGAAAACGTCTTCGACCTTTTCGGCTTGCTTTATGGCGAGGGTTAATTTGTCGTATTTTTCGCCGAGCGAGGTCATATCAACTCGTTCGTATTTCATTTCGCTGAACTTCATAATCTGCCTCCGTATATGTGTAAATAAAATTATTATTTTATGGTATTGTGCGGCTTTATTCTAAGATTATACCATTTATTTTAAATAATATCAACATAAGGCGAAGATTTGCTTGTAAAAATAAATATATTTACAAAAAGGATTTGACAAAAGGGAAGAAACAATGTACAATAATAAAGGTTAATATAGTTAAATTTTGATTATTTTTTAAGTTTTATAAGCTTTAGGAGGAACACCGATGGAACAGGCAAAAATTGCTGAATTGCAAAAAAAAGCTATACAAATCAGGCTTGATATTCTCGAAGAGGTATTTAATGCAGCTTCAGGACATCCCGGCGGTTCAATGTCAATTGCGGACGTACTTACATATTTGTACTTCGTAGAATTGAGAATTGACCCTAAGAATCCGAAATGGGAGGACAGAGACCGTTTTGTTCTTTCAAAGGGACACACAGCTCCCGGTCTTTACGCAGCTTTGGCTGAAAGAGGATTCTTCCCCACAGAAGATCTCAAAACATTCAGAAGAGTAGACAGCTATCTTCAGGGACATCCCGATATGAAGGGCGTACCCGGCGTTGATATGTCATCAGGTTCTTTGGGACTTGGTATATCCACAGCTTGCGGAATGGCTCTTTCCGGTAAAATATATAACAAAGATTACAGAGTTTATACAGCTCTCGGCGATGGTGAAATTGCTGAAGGTCAGGTATGGGAAGCAGCTATGTTTGCATCTCACTATAAGCTTGACAACCTTTGCGCATTCGTTGACTTCAACGGTCTCCAGATCGACGGCGCTATCACAGACGTTATGAACTCTACGCCTATTGACGAAAAGTTCGAAGCTTTCGGCTGGCACGTTATTACTATTAACGGTCATGACTTCAATGAGATCGAAAAGGCTGTTGAAGAAGCTAAGACTGTTAAGGGTAAGCCTACAATGATCCTTTGCAAGACTGTTAAGGGCAAGGGCGTATCATTTATGGAAAACAAGGCTGGCTGGCACGGAAAGGCTCCCAATGCCGAAGAATACGAACAGGCAGTTAATGAATTGAAGGCTCAATTATAATTATATATTTATAGGAGTATAGTATGGCAGATAAGATTGCAACAAGAGAAGCCTACGGCAACGCGCTTGCCGAGCTTGGTGAAAAATATGATTTTATAGTTTTTGATGCTGACTTGGCTGAAGCTACAAAAACAATTACATTTAAAAAGAAATTCCCCGACAGACATTTTGACTGCGGTATTGCAGAAGGTAATATGATCTCCGTTGCTGCAGGTGTTGCTGCAACAGGTAAGATTCCTTTTGTTAGCACATTCGCTATGTTCGCTGCAGGACGTGGCTTTGAGCAGGTTAGAAACTCTATCGGTTACCCTCATTTGAACGTTAAGATCGGTGCAACACACGGCGGTATCTCCGTTGGTGAAGACGGTGCAACACACCAGTGCAACGAAGACTTTGCTACAATGCGTTCTATCCCCGGTATGACAGTAATCTGTCCCGCTGACGCTGTTGAAGCAAGAGCTGTTGTTGAAGCGGCTATTCTTCACGATGGTCCTATGTATATGCGATTCGGTAGATTTGCTGTTCCGACACTTTTCGACAAGGACACATATAAGTTCGAAATCGGTAAGGGTGTTCAGATGGCAGATGGTACTGACGTAACTATCGTTGCTAACGGCCTTATGGTTGAACAGGCTCTTATCGCAAAGGATCTTCTCGCAAATGAAGGAATCAGCGCAAGAGTAATCAATATGGCTACAATTAAGCCTATCGATACAGAAATTCTCGTTAAGGCTGCTAAGGAAACAGGCGCTATCGTTACTGCTGAAGAACACAGCGTTATCGGCGGTCTCGGAAGTGCTGTATGCGAAGCTTTGGCTGAAGTATATCCTGTGCCCGTTAAGAAGGTTGGCGTTCAGGATGCATTTGGTAGAAGCGGTAAGGTTCCTCCGTTGCTTGAAATGTATGGCTTGACAGCAGCAAATATTGTTGCTAAGGCAAAAGAAGCTATTTCAATGAAATAAAAAACGCCCCCCGCTAAAGCGGGGGAGCGAAAGATATATCGGCTTGACAGCAGCAAATATTGTTGCTAAGGCAAAAGAAGCTATTTCAATGAAATAAAAAAACGCCCCCCGCTAAAGCGGGGGAGCGAAAGATATATCGGCTTGACAGCGGCAAACATTGTTGCTAAGGCATAAAAGCTATCCCTATGTAAATCGGGAAAGCGAAAATGTATTGCTTATTGCTATTTCGGAAATACTGAAAGAGGCAATAGAAAATTTATATCATAAAAAGGAGAAATGTAATGGCTGTTATTACTATAACAAAGGAAAATTACGAAGAAGAGGTAGTAAATTCCTCTGTACCCGTATTGCTTGATTTTTGGGCAGCTTGGTGCGCTCCCTGCCGTATGCTTTCTCCCGTTGTGGATGAAATAGCAGAGGAAGTTGAGGGTAGAGTTAAGGTTGGCAAGATCAACGTTGACGAACAGCCTGAGCTTGCAAAGAAGTTTGGGATTATGAGTATTCCGACTCTTATTGTTATGAAAAACGGAGAAATATCCTCCAGAGAATCAGGCGTAAGAAGCAAGCAGGCAATCCTTGATAAGCTGAACTGAATAAAAAAAGGCTTTGCCCAATGAATAATATCACGGACAAAGCCTAATTTTTTTAGTATAGAAAACTTAAATGTCAAAGAGGATGCAATTCTGAAAAAGCAGATTTATGGGCTTGTTCAGTCGGCTTCGCTGCCGGAATACAGAACCTCAGGGTCCTCGGCGAGCTTAGCTTCGTAAGCTTCGATAACGGCTTTTTCAAGTAATGCTCTAAAATCCGCGTTTATTGGATGCACAATATCACGGTAGGTGTTATCGGCGTTCTTGCGGCTGGGCATTACAATAAATAGTTTATCTTTAGTGTTGATTACTTTAATGTCGTGAACTGCAAGCTGGTTGTCGAAGGTTACTGATACAATTGCTTTCATAGGACTTTCGTCAAAAAGTTTTCTTACCTTGATATCAGTAATAACCATAGTTTCCTCCTAGCATAAAATATTATTATTCTATTCTATTATACCTATATTTCGTTAAAATAATGCATCTAAATATTAGTTTATTTTTGAATAATTTTATAAATCTTTGTTCATAATTTGTGTTAATTATACAATAAAAATCATTTAATTATGTATATATTGATAAAAACCCATAAAAAAGGAGCGGTAATGACGTGTTAATGGAAAAAAATAACAGAGACAGATTTATATTGCCGGACGGAGCAGAATCGGTTTTCTTTATAGGCGCTTGCGGGATAAGTATGTCAAGTCTTGCTTGTATAACGCGTACTCACGGAATAAAGGTGGGCGGATCTGACACGAATGATGGAGATATGGCAAGAAAGCTCAGAGAAATGGGTATAGAGCTGTTTATTGGACATTCCGCTGAGAATTTAAAGGGATATGACGCTGTTGTGTATACGGCGGCTATTTCCGATGACAATCCTGAGCTTGTTTATGCAAGAGAAAACGGGTTGCCATGTATAAACAGAGCAGAGTATCTCGGAAAGCTCATGAAGACTTATTCGAATAAGATAGGCGTTGCGGGAATGCACGGAAAAAGCTCTGTTACGGGTATGATATCCCACCTGTTTATTGAGGCAGGGAAGGAGCCGACAGTTCTCAACGGAGCGAATACGTTTGAGCTTGGCGGCGGCGCTTATAAGATCGGAAGTCAGGATAGCTTTATTTTTGAGGCTTGTGAGTATAAGGATAGCTTCCTGTCGTTTTATCCCGACACGGCTGTGTTGCTTAATCTCGAGATGGATCACGTTGACTATTTTAAGTCGCTCGATCAGATAAAGGATTCGTTTGCAAAATATGCGAATAAGGCGAGTACGGTTATAGCCTGCGGAAACGATAAGGAGCTTATGGATTCTCTGAAGTCGTATAAGGGCAATCTTGTTACCTACGGAAAAAATGACGACACACTCGATTTTTATGCATTTGATATAAGAGAAAACAGCCTTGGCTATGACGTTTTTAAGATTGGCCATAAGGGAAACGTGCTGTGTGAGGTCGAGTTGTCTGTACCCGGAGAGCATAACGTTTCTAATGCAACAGCAGCGATGCCCTCAACCAACTC
>SVRB01000126.1 GCA_015065045.1 Oscillospiraceae bacterium
TGTTCCGTTTACAAGAACGATACTCGCCTTAACAACCTGACCTCTTACCTCGTCGGGAGCAGCGGAAACGCCGCACTCGAGTACGTAAGGAAGCTCCATAATAACGCTTTCAATTTCGAAAGGACCGATTCTGTAACCCGATGACTTAATAACGTCGTCGGCTCTGCCAACATACCAGAAGAATCCGTCTTCATCACGCCAAGCAACGTCGCCGGTATGATAATATCCGTCATACCAAACCTCTTTGGTCTTTTCTTCGTCGTTGTAATATCCCGTAAACAAACCGCAAGGTACGCCGTTCTTTACGTTTACAACGATCTCGCCCGTTTCACCAACCGCAACCGAGTTGCCGTCAGCATCAATTATATCAACGTCATATACGGGAGTTACTCTACCCATAGAACCAATCTTATGAGGAGCGCCCACCATATTACCGATAAGCATAGTGCTTTCCGACTGACCGAAGCCTTCGATTATCTGAAGTCCCGTTGCCATTTCAAATTGCTTGTAAACCTCGGGGTTAAGAGCCTCGCCCGCTGTTGTCATATGCTTAACCGATGAGAAATCGTATTTTGAAATATCTTCCTTTATAAGCATACGGAGCATTGTCGGAGGCGCGCAGAACGTTGTGATCTGATATTTTGCAAACATAGGTAAAATATCAGCCGCGCTGAATCTGTCAAAGTCATAAACAAAGGTTGCCGCTTCGCAAAGCCACTGACCGTAAAGCTTACCCCACATAGCCTTTGCCCATCCCGTATCGGAAATGGTAAAGTGAAGTCCGTCGGGGTCAACGTTGTGCCAATATTTTGCCGTATGGAAATGGCCCAACGCATATTTATAGTTATGAGCGGCAATCTTGGGATAGCCTGACGTTCCCGATGTAAAGAACATAAGCATCAAATCGTCACCGCAAGGAGAATCCTCTTTTCTGTCAAAGTGACTGCTGTAAAGAGTATATTCCTCGTCAAAGCTTCTCCAGCCCTCGCGCTCACCGTTTACCATGATCTTATGTTTGAGCTGAGGACACTTTTCAGCCGCAATTTCAACCTGATGAGCTGTGTCGCCATCGGCTGTACAAATAATTGCGCTTACTCCCGCCGCATTGAATCTGTATTCAAAATCGTGCTCAACAAGCTGATTTGTCGCGGGGATAGCAATAGCGCCGAGCTTGTTAAGACCTAACATCGCAAACCAGAACTGATAATGTCTCTTAAGAACGAGCATTACTCTATCGCCCTTCTTTATGCCGAGCGATTTGAAATAGTTCGCGCACTGAGCGGATGCCTTCTTCATATCCTTAAAGGTAAATCTTCTCTCAGTCTTATCCTTTGAGATATGTAACATCGCAAGCTTGTCCGGTTCCTTTGCCGCAAGCTCGTCAACAAGATCAAAAGCAAAGTTAAACTTTTCCGTATTCTTAAACTTAATTGAAGTAGGCGTTCCGTTTTCGTTCTCGGTAATGTCGATAAACTTCTTGTATATTCTATCCTTAGTATCCTTCGAGATAACGCTTCTGTCCTGAACGATCTTCGTCGGTGTAAGCTCGGGAATAGGTTCACCCGTGGGGTTAAGAACGATAGCGTAGAATACGCAGTCCTTACCGTTTACGGCAATCATACCGTGAGGTGTATCACTGTCAAAATATATACTGTCACCGGGGCCGAGTATTTCTCTGTGCTCACCGATCTGAACAAGCAAGTTACCCTCAATAACAAGGTCGCATTCCTGTCCTGCGTGTGTCGTAAGCTCAATATCTCTTGTCTGAGCGTTTTCGTCGTATACACTTCTTACGTACAAAGGCTCTGCAATTCTGTTACGGAATGAATACGCAAGGTTATAGTAGGTCATACCGTGCGCCTGAGAAACCTTTTGTCCTGTGCCGAACTTTGTTACGGTGTAGGATTTCAAAGTCGGGCTGTAACCCTCAATAATATCCGTTACGTTTACGTTAAGCACAAGAGCGCATCTGTATATAAAAGCAAAGTTGAGGTCGCTTTCGCCCTTTTCGCAAAGCATATATTCTTCTGTTGTAACGCCTGTTTTTACAGCCATTTCTTCAAGGGTCAATCCTTCAAGCTCTCTAAGCTCACGGATTCGCCCCGCCATTTCTCTGATCTTGTAATCAAGGCCTGTTATCTGTTGCATAAAACTTCTCCTATTTTCGCGGGATAAGAAAAGCACCCATCCCAAAGTTAATGACTTTGAGACGAGTGCAAGTTTTTTTAAAAACACCCGCGGTACCACTCAAATTGCAGTATGTACTGCCTCTCTCGGAATCTATCAACTCCTGTGTCTTTACGCGACAATTACGGAAGGATTCTACTGACGTCAAATACGCTTTCTTTCCTTCGGCTCGGAAGCTACAAACATAAAGCATTTTTAAATAGCTTTCACCATAACGCTATCTCTCTGGGTAAAAACGATCGATATGCCCTCTTCGTCGATGCCTTTTTAGTTAAATATAAAAGTATTATAACACCGTCAAAAATTATTGTCAAGTATTTTCTAAAACTTTTTACTCACCCATTAAACGCCAAAAAAATCCCCAAAATATCACTATAACACGGGCGAACACTGTTCGCTCCTACAATTAAACACTACTGCATTATTGTAGGGAACCCATACCACGACGTCCCGCATAAATATAAGACCTCATCCAATTATAAATCCTTTACGGAGCTCTCCTCCCGTCTTTTGCTTCGCAAAATCCACTCTCCTCACAGATGAGGGCTAAAGATAGATTTGTACCATACTAAGCCTCCCTCGTCAGATGGAGCTAAAAAATCAAAGACCTCCGAAAACGGAGGTCTTTATTTTACTCTGCTATATTTTCTTGATTTTTTTCGTTTATTCTCTGGCTGTCTTCCTGAGTAAAGCCGTCCGTGCTTTCCTTCATAAACATAATCTTTATCGTCATAAGAATAAGTCTAAGGTCAAGCAAGAGCGAATAATTCTGGATATACATAAGGTCAAGCTGAAGCTTATCATAGGGAGTCGTATTATACTTACCGTAAAGCTGCGCATATCCCGTCAAGCCGCCGCGCACCTTAAGTCTATACTGGAATTCGGGAATCTCTTCCCCGTACTGTTTTACGTGCTCAACTCTCTCGGGTCGAGGACCAACAAGGCTCATATTACCGACAAGAATATCAATAAGCTGAGGAAGCTCATCGAGTCTTGACGCGCGTAAGAATTTTCCTACGGGTGTAATTCTCGGGTCGCCGTCCTGCGCAGGCTTTAACTCACCCGCCTTTTCAGCATCAACGA
>SVRB01000127.1 GCA_015065045.1 Oscillospiraceae bacterium
CGTATGGTGGGATGAAATGAGTTGTTTGCGGAAAACCCTTTATTTGAGGCGGTTTTAGAGCATTTTACTGTGTGTTATGAATAAGCAATAACATTATAAAAAATCGTGCTATTCAAATTCTTATTTGACGAGCTGAATAGGCGTTGAATGTTGGTGTGATCTTGGTGCTAATTTGGTGCAACACTTTATCAAACGATACTCACGATATTCACGATATCAAACACCTAGGCCGAAACTCGGCGATATGATTACAGTCTATTGAAAAGGAAGTGAACTGCTTGAAAAAGAAAATAATTGCAATATGTATTGTGGCTTTTATCTTGCTTTGCCCGATTGTTCTAAAAACTAAAGATGGCGGAACGGTAGAGTATCGAGCTGTTCTGTACTGCGTACAAGATGTCCATCGATTTGCAAGTATAGAGGATCAGGAAAACGGAAAGGAATACGACGAGGGTATCATAATTGAAATATTAGGCTTCGAAGTGTTCAATAATGTGAAATAAAAATTGAGATATGGGTGTCCGTTCGGACGCCCATATCTATTATAAAATAATACTTGATATTTGTTCGCTTTAGTGCTATAATATTTGTCAGTTTTTGCGAACGAACGGAAGTGATAAAATGACTAACAGACAGAGGCTGAAGAAGGCTCTGAAAATGACTTTTCCCGTGTTTACGGGCTATTTGTGCTTAGGTGCCGGATTTGGCATTCTCCTTGAATCAAAGGGCTACGGTGTGTTATGGGCTTTGGTTATGAGTATAACTATGTATGCGGGCTCTATGCAATATGTTGCCGTTGATCTGATTGCGACAGGTGCGTCGCTTATATCCGTTGCCATTACAACACTCCTTGTTCAAGCAAGACATCTTTTTTACGGTATTTCCATTTTGGATAAATACAAGGGAGCCGGTGTAAAGAAGGCATATATGATCCATGCACTGACAGATGAAACGTATTCACTTATTTGTTCGGATGATTCGTATGACAGAACGCTGTATTTTTATGTATCTGTGCTTGACCATCTGTATTGGATAACGGGCTGTGTACTCGGTGACCTTATAGGTACGCTGTTTGATTTTAATACAGAAGGAGTCGACTTTGTGTTGACAGCTTTGTTCGTTACAATATTTATTGAACAGTGGCTTACAACCAAGAATCATCTTTCGGCTATTATCGGCATTGCTTCAACAACGGTATGTCTCTTCATATTCGGAAGAGAGATGTTCTTGATCCCGTCTATGGTCCTTATTACCGTCCTGCTCACCGTATTGAAAAAGTTTACAGGACACAAGGAGGGAAGAAACGATGTTTAGAGTTCATTCCGCCCTCATAGTCGTTGTTGCGGCAGTTATAACACTTCTGCTGCGCGGTCTGCCTTTCGTTGTGTTTGGCAACCGTAAGACACCGAAATATATAGCATATTTGGGAAGTGTTTTGCCGTATGCCACAATGGGCATGCTTGTTATATACTGTCTCAAGGGAGTTTCATTTGTGTCAGCTCCACACGGCATTCCCGAATTTATATCGATAGCACTTGTCGCGTTGATACATATATGGAGGCGAAATACGCTTCTCAGCATTCTCGTCGGCACGCTTTCGTATATGCTTATGGTTCAGTTAATATTTTGATTTTATAATGCTCCGCGTGTTTTTCGCGGGGCATTATATTTTTTGTCAGAGTAATGAGTATACAATTTGATATAATTATTGAGATTTTTATAATAAAAATGTTGATTTATGTAATAAAATGGTTCAAAAGCTATTGACTTCGTTCAAGTGTGGTGGTATAATAGTCCGGTAATGAACACGATATGCGCTCATTGTGTGCTTGAGTGTTCATTGTGTTGTCAGAAAAAATAATATTTGCACAAGAAAAGGAAGAAGGACAGAAATGAAAACGACAGAATTAACAAGAAAACAGTTTGATGTTCTCATTTACATCGAAAAAATGGGTAAGAAGTGTTCTCAGAGAGAGATAGCGGCAAAAACCGATATGTCCATGGGAACTGTCAATAAGATAGTTGGAATGCTCAACAGCGAGGGATTTATTGAAAACGGTGTAATTACCGCAAAAGGATATGAAATTCTCGAACCGTACAGAGTCAAGAAGGCTATTTTTATTGCGGCCGGCTTTGGTTCAAGACTTGTACCTATTACACTTAACACACCTAAGCCTCTTGTAAGAGTAAACGGAACAAGAATGATCGACACTCTTCTTGATGCGGTCGTTGCGGCAGGTATTGATGAGATTTACGTTGTAAGAGGTTATCTTGGCGAGCAGTTCGACCAGCTTCTCTACAAATACCCCAATATCAAGTTTATTGATAATCCATATTATAACGAGGCAAATAACATTTCATCTGCTATGTGCGTAAGACATCTGATGCAGAATGCATACGTTCTTGAGGCTGACCTTGTGTTGTCTAACCCCGATATAATTCAAAGATATCAGTACGCGTCAAACTATCTCGGCGTTCCTACAGACTATACTGACGACTGGTGCTTTGAGGTCAAGAACAAGGTGATCACCAAGGTTAAGATCGGTGGAAATCACTGTCATCATATGTACGGCATTTCCTACTGGAATGACGAAGCCGGTGCAAAGCTTTATGATGATATTAAAAAGGTATACGAGATGCCCGGTGGAAAAGAAAGATATTGGGACCAGGTATCGCTCGAATACTGTAAAGAAAACTACTACGTTGAGGTCAGAGAGTGTACTTTTGACGACATAGTTGAGATTGACAGCTATGCGGATTTGAAAAAGATTGACCCTTCGTACAGATAAATGAATAAGAGGTGACTTTTTAATGGAAAAACTCAAGTATGGTTACACCAAAGCCGAGTATAAGAAGTTTAATCTTCATGCTTGGAAATACTTGATCCTTTTTTCAGTCCTGTACTGTGCTCACTATTGTACGCGTCTTAATATAGGCAGTGCACAGGTAGTGATGGAGGATTACGGTTTCACAAGCGGTGATATCGGAATTATAACCGGCGTTCTTTTCTGGACTTACGCTATCGGACACCTTGTGAACGGCAGACTTGGTGAGATTTTCGGAGTTCGTAAGTTTATAATCTTGTCGGTCATCTTATCTATATTAGCTAACTTTGTAATGGGCTTTCAGAATTCCGTACTCGCTATGGCGATAGTATGGGGCGTCAACGGTTTTGTTCAGTCTATGGCGTGGTCACCGGGTGTATCTTCACTTACTGCATGGTGGCCCGGTGACAGACGCGGTATGGCAACAGGCTTTGCAAATGC
>SVRB01000128.1 GCA_015065045.1 Oscillospiraceae bacterium
TTATCAAGGCTAAGCCTGCTGCTGCAAAGGGTCAGTACATCAAGAGCTGTGTAATTGCTTCTACAATGGGCCCCGGTATCAAGATCAACTACGCAAAACTTGGTTAATTTTAATTTTTATAAAAAAGCTTTCGTATTTTACGAAAGCTTTTTTGTTTTACTTGATTATGTACGCAAAATGTGGTAAAATTGTGCTGGTGATAATATTATATATTAAAAATAGAGGGAGATATTATATATGAAGGTACTTATGCTTAACGGAAGTCCCAGAAAAAACGGGAATACGACTATTGCTTTGGATGAGATAAAAACTGTTCTTGAACAAGAGGGTATAGAAGTTGAAATAATTCAGGTCGGCAATATGGATATATCAGGCTGTAAGGGCTGTTTGTATTGTAGAGATAACGCAAAGTGTGTTAAGGATGATATAGTAAATGAGATTGCAAAGAAGCTTGAAGAAGCTGACGGTATGGTTATCGGAAGTCCTGTTTATTATTCATCGGCAAATGGTACGTTGGTTTCGTTGCTTGACAGACTTTTCTATAGTACAAAGTTTAATAAAACTATGAAGGTGGGCGCATCGGTTGCCGTTGCAAGAAGAGGCGGATGCTCAACTACGTTTGACGTTCTTAATAAGTATTTTACTATATGCGGTATGCCCGTATGCTCAAGCCAGTATTGGAACAGCGTTCACGGCAGAGCTGTTGGTGAGGCGGTAAGAGATGATGAAGGTATGCAGACGATGCGTACTTTGGCTCGTAATATGGTGTTCTTGATGAAGAGCATTGCTCTTGGCAAGGAAAAATACGGACTTCCCGAAAAAGAAAAGCCTGTGATGACGAGCTTTATAAAGAAACAATAAAAAACTCGGGTTTTACCCGAGTTTTTGTTTATGCAAAATAATAATGGGTATACAGGCAAAGCCTGTGTACCCATTTTTGTTGTTATAATTATCTGTTAAGGATATATTTTGTAAGTTCAACGGGATCAACGATCTTGCCGTCTTTATAAACACGCATGTTACCGGAAGCGATTTCGTCGATAAGAATAACTTCGCCGTTGTTGTAACCAAATTCGAACTTGATATCCCAGAGGTCAAGACCGATTGTCTTAAGGTCGTCAGCAACGATCTTTGTGATCTTGAGTGTCTGTTCTTTCATGCTCTTGAAGAGTTCTTCGCTCATAACGCCGAGAGCAGCCAAGCCTTCGGAAGTAACCAACGGGTCGCCCTTAGCATCGTTTTTGAATGTACATTCAACGTATCCGCCTTCGAGAACTGTTCCGTCTTCGATGTATTCGCCGTATCTGCGAATAAAGCTTCCTGTAGCAACCAAGCGGCAGATAACTTCAAGACCGTGGCCGAATACTTTTCCGGGAAGAACTTCCATTGTAGCTTCTTCGATGTTTGCATCTACGTAGTGTGTTTTGATGCCTGCAGCCTTGAGTAATTCGAAGTAGTAAACAGATGTCTGAAGGTTTGCCTTACCGATACCATCAATTGTAAGACCAACAGTGTTTTCTCCGGGATCAAACACGCCGTCTTTGCCTGTGCAATCGTCTTTAAACTTGAGTAATACGTTTCCGTTTTCGAGAGAGTAAACGTCCTTTGTTTTACCTTTGTAAGTTAATTTCATTGGTAGTTCCTTCTTTCAATAAAATATATAGGTTTTAATAAAATTACTTTTGTTCTGCTTTGATCTTAGCAACGAAAGATTCCATCTTTTCGAGCGCCTTTTTGATGTGTTCTACAGAGTATGCGTAAGAGATACGTGCAAATCCTTCGCCGCAAGCGCCGAACGCTGTGCCGGGAACGATCGCAACGCCTTCTTCCTTAAGAAGTCTCTGGCAGAATTCATCACTTGTAAGACCAAATTTGCCAACGTTGGGGAATACGTAGAATGCGCCTTCTGCCTCGAAGCAGTCGATTCCGATGTTGCGGAGACCTTCGATTATTGTAACACGGCGTTTGTTGTATTCTTCAGCCATCATCTTAACGTCATCGTCGCCGTTTTTAACAGCTTCGATAGCTGCGTACTGGCTTGTTGTAGGAGCGCACATGATTGCGTACTGGTGAAGCTTCAAAATCTGAGCTGTGATAGGTGCGGGAGCTGCGATATAACCCATTCTCCAACCGGTCATAGCGTAAGCCTTTGAGAAACCGCTTGCAATAATTGTTCTTTCCCACATTCCGGGAAGACTTGCGAAAGAGCAGTGCTCTCTGCCGTATGTAAGCTCACCGTAAATTTCATCGGAGAGAACGAGAATGTTTGTATCACGAATGATATCAGCGATAGGCTCAAGGTCTTCCTTAGTCATAATAGCGCCTGTGGGGTTGTTAGGATAAGGAAGAATAAGCATCTTTGTTTTGGGAGTGATAGCAGCTTTAAGCGCTTCGGGAGTTAATTTAAACTTATCCTTTTCAGTAGTGTTGATGATAACGGGAACACCGCCGGAAAGCTCAACCAACGGAGGATAGCAAACGAATGCGGGAAGGGGAATGATTACTTCATCTCCGGGGTTAATGCAAGCGCGGATAGCGTTATCGATAGCTTCTGAGCCGCCTACTGTAACGATAACTTCCTTAAGAGGCTCGTATTTTGTGGAAAAACGTCTGTCAAGGTAGTTAGCAATTTCGGTACGAAGCTCTGTCATACCGCTGTTTGATGTATATTTAGTATCGCCTTTCTGAAGGCTTTCGATTGCAACGTCACGAATGTGCTTGGGTGTTACGAAATCGGGTTCACCTACTGTGAGGGATACAACGTCCTTCATTTCTGCTGCAATGTCAAAAAACTTTCGGATACCTGAGGGTTGAATGTTCTGTACTTTTTGTGAAAGTATATTTTGGTAATCCATATTATATAATGCTCCTTTCAAGCAACTAAATTCCAATATACAAATATTATAACATTTTTTTGTAGGATTTGTCTATAGATATTCGCCATTATTCTAAAAAATATTTTATTTTATTTTCAAGTTTTTTTAGTGAAAATCAATAAATGTTTCAAAATTGTAAATATATAGCTTTTGTTCTTTATTTTTTTGAAAAAATGTGGTAACATAATTGATATATTATTAGACTATACTAAAGGAGTCAAAAACATGAAAAAACTCAGTTTTGTATTAGCGCTCTTGCTTATCTGCTCTGTTGTTTTTACAGGATGCGGAAAGAAGAACGAAAAACTTTATGATTACGAGTTGAAGGAATACGTTA
>SVRB01000129.1 GCA_015065045.1 Oscillospiraceae bacterium
GCCCCCTACAAATTCCAATATCGTTTTATAAAACAATAAATCTTCCGCAAACACGGGGGAAACCGGAGGGGGTGTCCCCCTCGGCCGTTTGAAAGGGTGGGGTCAGGGGGAGGGGAGGATCGGAACCTTCTCCCGTGAACCCCCAAAACTTACTTCGTGCGTTTCGGGGAACCCCAGCCTCCCTTGTGCCTTCTTTGGTTACTTTCTTGGCACGCAAGAAAGTAACATAAAAAAGAAAAGATAATATTATTAGGCAAAATAATACGTCTTTGCCCTCTCAGTCACACTTCGTGTGCCACCGTCTCGTTGCGACTCGGTCACGGCTCGGCTCTGACATCACACTGTGATGTCATTCACTCCCTCACCGCCGCTTCGCTACCCATAGGGAGAGCCTTAAAAGCACAAATAGTCAGGAGCTTTGCTCCCGAACCCACACAAGAGGCGCACTTTTAAAAAAGTGCCCTCTTGACTCCCTCAAAACTTTAAACAATACGTTTTATTGCGCTTTTTGAAAAAGTGCCCTCTTGATGAACGCAAAAACTTTGCAAAAAATAAAATCCCCGATTTTAAATCGAGGATTTTCTGTTTATCTATTAAGCAAAAAGTAGGTTAAATCCATTATTTCTTTTGTGCCAAGTGTATTTATAATATGAAGTTCTCCCTTTTGTGTCTGATCGTTAAGCATATCTATGCTTTCAAGTCGTCTCTTAGTCTCGCGCGCAGTGCCGCTTCCACCGTCAAATATAACTGCTTTATGGTCAAATGCCTTGCTTACCGCATCCTTAATGTGAGGATAGTGCGTACATCCGAGAACAACTGAATCAACCTTTAAGTATCTGAAAGGAGCAAATATTTCCTTCAAATGAGCGTCAAGCTCGGGCCCTTCCACAACCCCTCGTTCAATCAGCTTAACAAGTCCCGGACATGGAAGCGCTATTATGTTAGCCTCGTTATCATATCTTCTCGCAAGCTCGTCAAACTTATCCTGAGACAAGGTAAGCGGTGTCGCCATAACGATTACCGTGGGGTGTATCTTATATAAAACCGCAGGCTTTACGGCAGGTTCAATTCCAATTATCGGAATATCGGGATATAATTTTCTCAATGAATCTGCAGCAACGCTTGTGGCAGTATTACAGGCAATTACTATCGCCTTCGCACCCTTTTCAAGCAATATTTCCGCGTTTTTCTTTGTCAGATCTTTTATTTCCTCGGCTGATTTAGTTCCGTAGGGAGCATTTATAGAGTCGCCGTAATACAAAAAATTCTCGTTAGGCAACAATGCCATAAGCTCTTTGAGAACGCTTATACCGCCTACACCTGAGTCGAATACGGCAATAGGATCAGTTTTTTTCATCAGCATACCACCTTTTGATTACGTTTTTCATTCAATAATACTCTTAAATAAGTTGTTTATTATTATATCACACAAATACTTTTTCGTCAATCAAAAAGAATAATCAGAAAACCAAAAAATATACACTTATTCTACCTTATTCATAAATTCTCGACTTGGTATATACATATTTGTTAAAATGTTACAAATTGATTTGTTACTATTGACAACAAAAAAGAATAGTGCTAAAATATAGCATATAATAAATATGAAAGATATTTTGTGCCTAGTCGTTTTTATCAACATACGTTTGTATATGTTATGGTTAGTTTTAGTTTCAGATACATGCCATATCTTTCGTAATTTTACGGCACATACTATAAGTGCCTTTTTTATTTTGATATACTATTTAACCCCAAAAAAAGAGGTTAATGTATATATATTCATATCTTTATTTTTTAAGGAGAAAAACTATGAAAAGAATTTTAGCGCTCGTTCTTGCTGTTGTTATGTGCGCGGCTATGATGGTTGGCTGTACAGGCAAAAAAGACGACGGCAACACATTAAGAATCGGTAGCATCGGCCCTATCACAGGTGATGCAGCAATCTACGGTCAGGCTGTTAAAAACGGATGCCAGATCGCAGTTGACGAAATCAACGCAGCAGGCGGCATCAATGGAATTAAGATTGAATTCCAGTTTGAAGATGACGCAAACGTTTCCGAAACATCTGTAAATGCTTACAACAAGCTTATGGACTGGGGTATGGACGTACTCGTTGGTACAGTTACAACTAACCCCTGTATTTCTGTTTCAGCAGAAGTTAACAAGGACCGCGTATTCGCACTCACACCCTCCGCATCTTCAACAGACGTAACAGCAGGAAAAGACAATATGTTCCAGCTTTGCTTTACAGACCCCAACCAGGGTACAGGTTCTGCAACATACATTTCTGCAAACTTGGCAGACAAGAAGATCGGTATTATCTACCGTAACGACGACGCATACTCACAGGGTATCCGTAACACATTCGTAGCTGAAGCTAAGAAACAGAACCTCAACGTTGTATACGAAGGCACATTCAACAAGGATACAGCAACAGACTTTAACGTACAGCTTACTGCAGCTAAGGCAGCAGGCGCTGACCTCATCTTCCTTCCTATCTACTACCAGCCTGCATCTGTAATTTTTGCACAGGCAGACGCTATGGGTTATGATCCTATATTCTTCGGCGTTGACGGTATGGACGGTATTCTCACAATGAAGAACTTCGACATTAAGCTTGCTGAAGGCGTAATGGTTCTCACTCCCTTCTCTGCTGACGCAGAAGACGAAAGAACACAGAATTTCGTAAAAGAATATCAGAAGCGCCACGGCGAAACACCTAACCAGTTCGCAGCTGACGGTTACGACTGCATTTACGCAATCAAGGCAGCTTACGAAAAGGCAGGCGCAAACAAGGATATGTCTACAGAAGAGCTTTGCGATGCACTTGTTAAGGCGATGAAGGAAATTTCATTCGACGGTCTTACAGGTAAGGCTATGACATGGAACGACAAGGGCGAAGTAAACAAGATGCCCACAGCCGTTGTAATCAAGGACGGTAAGTACATTTCTGCAAGCAAATAATTTTAGCATAAATTCATTTTAAACAGAATATTATCGAGGTAAAACCTGATGGAATTTTTTTCTCATTTAATCAGCGGGATTAGCCTCGGAAGTGTGTATGCAATTATCGCTTTGGGGTACACGATGGTGTACGGCATTGCGAAAATGCTTAACTTTGCACATGGTGATGTTATCATGGTGGGCGGGTATATATCCCTGCTCGCCATGACTTCATTAGGGCTTCCGACATGGGCTT
>SVRB01000130.1 GCA_015065045.1 Oscillospiraceae bacterium
AGGTACAAATGAGAATCTTAACGGTCTTCTTCGTGAGTTTTATCCTAAAGGCAGAAATCTATCAAGGGTAAGTCCCGTTACTCTAAAAAAGAACCTGGCGTTGATCAACGCCAGGCCTAAAAAAGTTTTAAATTTTAAAAATCCACTGGATTTATTTGAAGATTCTATCAAAAAGTGTTGCACTTAGCTTGACAAATCATCATTATTAAAGAATTCCCTGAAGGAACTGACGAAGTCTTGGATGCTTGGGGTTTCCAAAGAACTCGTCGGGAGCAGCCTCCTCGGCAATAACACCGTCGCACATAAACAGTATCCTGTCCGCAACTTCGCGGGCAAATCCCATCTCGTGTGTAACAACGACCATTGTCATACCTTCATCAGCAAGCTCTTTCATAAGATCAAGGACCTCTCCAACCATTTCGGGGTCAAGAGCCGATGTCGGCTCGTCGAACAACATTACGTCGGGGTTCATAGCAAGAGCTCGGATTATTGCAACTCTCTGTTTCTGACCGCCGGAGAGTTTTGAGGGATATTCGTCCTTCTTATCAAGAAGTCCTATTCTCTCCAAAAGACCGAGTGCTTTCGCCTCTGCTTCTTCCTTCGTCATTATTTTGAGCTGTACGGGAGCAAGCATCAGGTTCTGCAATACCGTAAGATTATTGAAAAGATTGAAATGCTGGAAGACCATACCCATCTTTTGTCTGGCAAGATTTATGTTTATTCTGTACTGCTCTTCGATTTGTTTCAATTCTTTTTTATAATTGTGTCCCTCGCGCTTACAAAGGAGATCCTTTTCCTTGATCTCTTTTATCAGATCTTCCCTCTTTGCTTCCTTATTTTCAAGGAGCATTTTTTTGTATGTATTGGAAGCTTCAATAACCTCATAATGAAGATAGGGGTCTGGGGGGGTGAGCAATTTGTCAGCAAGCCATATCTCGCCGTAGGTAGGCTCTTCGAGAAGGTTCATACAGCGAAGCAACGTGCTTTTTCCGCCACCCGACGGACCTATTATAACGACCTTCTCGCCCTTTTTAATTTCGCAAGAAACACCCGAAAGAACCTTAAGCTCGTTCTTTTTTCCAAAATATTTATAAATATTTCTAACGCTTATCACTTGCGCGCAACCTCCTTTCGATCATCTTGATACCAAAGGTAAGAGCGTAAACTATAGCGAGGTAGAACAGAGCAACAACGCTCATAGGAACTATGTAGCTCGCCATATTGTTTCCGCTACCGATAATTTTTGCAGCCATAGCAAGGTCAAACATACCTACCATACTAACGATAGAGGTTTCCTTGACAAGTGCGATAAGCTCATTTCCGATAGCAGGGATAACGTTCTTTATTGCCTGAGGGACCACTATCTTCATCAAAGTAACGCGGCTGTTAAGACCAAGCGCTCTTCCTGCTTCTGTTTGTCCTATATCAACAGAAAGTATTCCGCCTCTGATGTTCTCGGCAACGTATGCGCCCGAGTTTATACCAAAAGCGATTATAGCGGTAACTGCCTCGGGAAACCCTCTGAACGTGAAGATAACGTAATACATTATAAAGAGCTGAAGCGCCATAGGTGTTCCGCGAATCACCGTTATGTATACTTTGCAAATTCCCCTCAAAATTCTTGAAAATCCATTACCCTTAGTTATGAGAGCAAAGGCGACCAAAACGCCTATAAAAAGACCTATAATAGCCGCAAAAACGGATATTACAAGAGTCATTTTCAATCCCTCAAGTAACTGGAACATATATTTTTGAGTGGAAAATAATTCTATTACACCTTTAAAGAAGTTCATTATTATCTACCTTCTGTAAACCGCAGTGTGCAGTCGGTTTTAGCCGACTGCACCTACTTTATTTAAATTATTCGAGATTCATGTGCTTCATAAGAAGCTTATCTATTTCAGACTTTCCGTCCTCGCCCTTGACCATAAGATCGGTAAGAACTTCATTTATAGCCTTGAGAAGCTTATCATTTCCCTTTGTTACGCAGATTGCATACTGCTCTTCAACGGGAGCATCGTCAGCCTCAGTTTCTCCCGAGTAGTAGAGAGGTAAGCACTTAAGTCCGGAGTTCTTAGCAACTATATACTCAGCAGGAAGCTGGTCTATAATAACAACGTCAACTATATTGCTTCCGATTCCGTCAGCCGCGAGCTGAGCGTTGTCAAAGTTCTTGAGTGTGGTATTTGTGCCGTAAAGAACACCATCGTATCCGTAATCGTTAGACTCCTGAGCATTGATCTCGCCGTCGGTATATATCCAACCGGTAGTGTCGGTCTGTGTTCCTATAGTCTTTCCCGAAAGAGCTTCCCAAACGATATACTCAGAACCGTCTGCAGCCTTTCTTGTAGCTACCGTTGTATCGCTCGCAGCGAAGATAACATACTGAACGGAAGTGTAGTAAGGAATAGAGAAATCAACCTTCTCTTTTCTCTCGTCGGTAATAGTAATACCGGCAGCTCCGCAATCGCATACCTTACCTGCCGCAACGTTATCGATTATAGCAGAGAATTCAACGTTAACAAACTTAACGTCCTTATTCATTTTTTCGCCTACAAGCGCCATAACATCAACGTCAACGCCCTTGATCTCTGTTCCGTCATAATACTCAAACGGAGCAAAAAACGCATTTGTCTGAACGATTATCTCGTTGTTTGAGCAGGATGAGAAAATAACCATCGATCCGGCAAGAAGAACAACTGCCATGATTATTGCCAATAATTTTTTCATTTTATATTTCCTCCAAAGTGAATTTTATTATGCTAAAAGATATTATAAAGCATAAATATTCAAATGTCAATAGATAATCAACATTAAATATACTTTTCTATCTATTTTCCCTTGCAAATATTTTATTCAAATATTCACCCGTATATGAATTTTTATTCTTTGCCACCTCTTCGGGAGTACCGCACGCGACTACAGTTCCGCCTCGATCACCGCCTTCAGGACCGAGGTCTATTATATAGTCGGCTGTTTTTATCACGTCAAGATTATGCTCTATCACAAGCACACTGTTCCCTGCATCGCAAAGGCGGTTGAGTATTGTGATAAGCTTTTTGACGTCTGCGCTGTGAAGCCCCGTGGTAGGCTCGTCGAGAATATACAAGGTCTTGCCCGTGCTTTTCTTCGCAAGCTCGGTCGCAAGCTTAACTCTTTGAGCCTCGCCGCCCGAAAGCGTTGTAGATG
>SVRB01000018.1 GCA_015065045.1 Oscillospiraceae bacterium
CATTCTCTTTTCCATAGTATGGAGGGAGGGAAAACAAAATGGCAGAAATTAAAGTCAAAGAAAATGAATCACTTGACAGTGCTCTTCGTAGATTCAAAAGACAGTGTGCTAAATCCGGTGTTCTTGCCGAACTCCGTAAGAGAGAGCATTATGAGAAGCCCAGCGTAAAACGCAAGAAGAAATCCGAAGCAGCTCGTAAGCGTAAGTTCAAATAATTAACGCAAGATTTCACTTTGAACAACTAAAACCCTTTTAGGTATTATCCTAAAAGGGTTTTTAAATTTATATTATAAAATAATATGTAATTTATAGATTTAAATTTATTGCAAAATAAATTTTGCTGTGATATAATATTTAAGTAAGGACATTGATAAATCTTTGATTTATAAAAGCCAACGACATTTGAAGGAGCCAAAAGTTATGTTATCTACTGTTTATTCATCGGGCATAATGGGTATAGACGGTTTTGAGGTTATTGTTGAATGTAATATGCAGGATAAGCTTCCCTGCTTTGAAATCGTAGGTTTACCGGATGCCGCAGTGAAAGAGGCAGAAAAAAGAATTCAAGCTGCGCTTGAAAACAGTGGGTTTATGTTCCCCGATTCTGCTATTGTAATAAACTTAGCGCCTGCGGATATGAAAAAAGAAGGCTCTACGTACGATATGGCATTGCTTGTATCACTACTCCACAGCGGCGGAATGGTGAAGAAAACCGCTATTCTTGAAGACAAATGCTTCGTTGGAGAATTGTCAATGTCGGGCAACTTCAGAGGTGTCAGAGGCGTTTTGTCTATGGTGCTTTCTGCAAAGGAAAAAGGCAGAAAAGAAATTTTCGTGCCCTTTGATAATGCAAAAGAAGCGTCTGTTGTTTCGGGAATAAAAGCGTATCCGGTACGCGATATACGAGAGCTTGTCGAGCATTTGAACGGCAAAAAGCTTATTACTCCCGTAGAATTTGACAGATCTATATTTGAAAAACAGCGCGATAATACAATTATGGATTTTTCTGACGTAAAAGGGCAAGAAAAAGCGAAAAGAGCGCTTGAAATTGCCGCTGCAGGAAACCATAATATACTCCTCATAGGCCCTCCCGGAACGGGAAAAAGTATGCTCGCAAAGAGAATTCCGTCTATTTTGCCCAAGATAACCTTTGATGAGGCTGTAGAAACAACAAAGATACATTCGATCTCCGGAACTCTCCCGAATGATTCGCTTATCGTAGAACGTCCTTTCCGTTCCCCACATCATACTATGTCGTCGGTTGCATTGGCAGGCGGTGGAAAAATACCGATGCCGGGCGAGCTTTCACTTGCACACAACGGAATATTGTTCCTTGATGAGCTTCCCGAATTTAACAAGAGCGCAACTGAAGTTTTACGCCAACCACTTGAAGACGGAAGCATTACGATTACAAGAGCAGCAGGTCATTTTACGTTCCCCTCAAGCTTTATGCTTGTTTGCGCGATGAACCCCTGCAAATGCGGTTACTACGGACATCCGACACATAAATGTACTTGTAAACCTGAGGATATTAAAAAATACATATCAAAAATAAGCGGTCCGCTTATCGACAGAATAGATATTCAGCTTGAAGTTTCTTCCCTTTCTTATAATGAGCTATCCGATACAAGACCGACTGAAAGCTCGGCTACGATAAGAGAAAGAGTTGACAAGGCAAGGTCAAGAGCTGTTGAAAGATTTAAAAACGAAACGACTTACTCAGGCAAGCCGATTTACTCAAATGCAGATATGACAAGCACGTTGATAAGAAAATATTGTGTGCTTGATTCTGATGCACATACACTTCTCCGCGCTGCTTTTGAAAAAATGGGTATGTCTGCCAGAGGTTATGACAGAATTTTGAGGGTTGCTCTCACTATTGCAGACCTTGATAACAGCGACAAGATTCTTGTTAAACATATAGCCGAGGCTATACAGCTTCGTTCGCTTGACAGAAAGTATTTTTCTTGATCGTTTCAAAAATAATTATTTTTACTTATAAATCATATATTGCCTTAAAGCATAAAAAGGAGAATTTTTATGAAAAACGTTGGTTACTATAACGGCGAGATTGCCGCACTTGAAGACTTAAAGGTTTCCGCTCTTGACAGAGCTGTTTATTTTGGTGACGGAGTTTATGACGTAGCTTTCATTCATAACAGAAAGCCCGTTGCTCTTAAAGACCACCTTGACAGATTTTTTAACAGCTGTAAGCTTCTAAAAATCGAGATCGACAAGACTTACGAGGAAATGGAAGCTATTTTCAATACTTTGATCGAACACGCTGACGAAAACGAAACTGACTTTATCCTCTATTGGCAAATGTCAAGAGGTACGGGTCCTCGTAACCATATCTTCCCCGAATGCAAAAAGCCTTCCCTTTTTGCTTATATCACACCTAAGAAAATCGGCGATCAGTCTAAGAGAGTAAAGCTTATCACTCAGGAAGATAACAGATTCTATCTTTGCAATATTAAGACTATTAACCTCATCCCCAACGTTTTGGCAAGTGAAACGGCAAAGCAGGCGGGATGCGATGAAGCTATTCTTCACAGAGGCGATATGGTCACAGAAGGCTCACATACTACCACTTTGATCATCAAAGACGGAACTGTTATTACTCCTCCCCTCTCCAATCTTATTCTTCCCAGTATAACACGTAAGCATATTATCGAAATATGCAAAGAAAATAATATCCCCTGCGAAGAAAGACAGTTTACCGTTGATGAGCTTTTTGGCGCTGACGAAATCATGATAGGAAGTACGACCTCTGTTATTTTGGCGGCCGACGAAATCGACGGCAAGGCTGTAGGCGGAAAAAACCCCGAACTCGTTGAAAGATTGCAAACTCTTTACTTTGACAAATACGGCCTTAATGCATAATTTTATGCATATTCCGCATTTTATGCATAATCATACAACTAACACCCTGCGAAAGCCTATTTCACAGGGTGTTTGATTTGTACACACTATACAAAAAAACATCTATTTATACTGTTTTTTTGACATTGTGTTTTTGTGAATGTAAACAAATTATGAATTTAGGAAATATTTGTAACAAACGCTTGACAAATATGAATATCGAGCGTATAATGTATGCATATTCAAAGAATTTAATGCATATTTATGCACAAGGAGATATGATATTATGAATAATAAAGAAAACATTAAAAAAGTCGTACTTGCATATTCCGGCGGTCTTGATACATCCATTATTATTCCGTGGTTGAAGGAAAATTACAACAACTGTGAGGTTATCGCAGTTTCCGGTAACGTTGGACAGGCTGACGAACTTGACGGTCTTGAAGAAAAGGCTCTCAAGACAGGCGCTTCCAAGCTTTACGTTCTTGACCTTACAGACGAATACGTTGACGAATATATTATCCCCACAATGAAGGCAGGCGCTGTTTACGAAGAATATCTTCTCGGAACAAGCCACGCTCGTCCTTGCATTGCTAAGGCACTCGTTGATATCGCAATCAAGGAAGGCGCTGACGCTGTATGCCACGGTTGTACAGGTAAGGGTAATGACCAGGTTCGTTTCGAGCTTACAATCAAGCGTTTCGCTCCCGATATGACTATCATCGCTCCTTGGAGAGAATGGGATATCAAGTCTCGTGAAGAAGAAATCGAATACGCTGAAGCTCACAACGTTCCTCTTAAGATAAACAGAGAAACAAACTACTCTAAGGATAAGAACCTCTGGCACCTTTCACACGAAGGTATGGACCTCGAAGACACAGGTAACGAACCTATGTACGAAAAAGAAGGCTTCCTCGAAATGGGCGTTTCTCCTATTCAGGCTCCCGACGTTCCCACATACGTTACACTTGATTTCGAACAGGGCGTACCCGTAGCTCTTAACGGCGAAAAGATGTCAGCTAAAAACATCATCCTCAAGCTCAACGAAATCGGCGGCGCAAACGGTATCGGTATTATCGACATCGTAGAAAACCGTCTCGTTGGTATGAAGTGCCGTGGCGTATATGAAACTCCCGGTGGTACAATTCTTTACAAGGCTCACAGCGTTCTCGAAAGCATTTGCCTTGACAAGATGACACTTCACGAAAAGCAGAGATTGTCCATCACTTTTGCTGAGCTCGTTTACAACGGTCAGTGGTTCACACCTCTCCGCGAAGCTTTGAGCGCTTTCGTTGACAAGACTCAGGAAAACGTTACAGGTAAAGTTAAGCTCAAGCTCTACAAGGGCAACTTGATCAACGCAGGTGTATGGAGTCCCTACACACTTTACAGTGAAGAGATCGCTACATTCGGCGAAAGCGATTACAACCAGAAGGACGCTGACGGATTTATCAACCTCTTTGGTCTTCCCGTTACTGTTCAGGCTCTCGTTGACAAAAAGAACAACAAATTAAATTTAAACTAAGTTTATAAAGTTTATAATAAGGGACTGTCGAAAAAACGAAAGTCCCTTATACCCTTTTTTTAATTGATAGGAGTGAATTTTCTCTATGGCAAAGATGTGGGCAGGAAGAACGGGCGGAATTACAGAAAAACTCGCTGACGACTTCAACTCATCAATAAGATTTGACAGCAAAATGTACCGAGAGGATATTACAGGCAGCATCGCTCACGCAAAGATGCTCGCAAAGTGCGGTATTATAGAAGATGCAGATGCAGAAACACTTATCGCAGGTCTCGAAGGTATTCTTTCCGATATAGATAACGGCGCGCTTGATTTTGACCCCGACTGCGAAGATATCCATATGTTCGTTGAGCAGGTACTCACAGAAAGAGTTGGCGACGTTGGCAAAAAGCTTCATACTGCAAGAAGCCGAAACGATCAGGTCGCACTTGATTTGCGTATGTATTTACGTGCTCGCACCGATGAAATGATCGAAAAGGCAACAGCGCTTGTTAATGCTTATACAGAAAAAGCAGAAGAATACAAAGATGCTATTATGCCCGGATACACACACCTCCAGAGAGCACAACCTATCACATTCGGACATCACCTTATGGCTTACGCGATGATGCTCCTCCGCGACATCGACAGACTCCGTGATTGCAGAAAGAGAATGAATATTTCTCCCATCGGTTGTTGCGCGTTGGCAGGTACAACCTACGCTACAGACCGTTATTACGAAGCTGATCTTCTCGGTTTTGACGGCATAACTCTTAACAGTCTCGACGGTGTATCCGACAGAGATTTCAGCGTAGAGCTTATGAGCGACATCGCTCTTATTATGATGCACCTTTCAAGATTCTCCGAAGAGCTTATTCTCTGGTCAAGCTGGGAATTTAAGTTCATCGAATTATCTGACTCATACACAACCGGCTCATCAATTATGCCCCAGAAGAAAAATCCCGATATGGCAGAATTGGTCAGAGGAAAGACCGGACGTGTATACGGCGATTTGATTACCCTTTTGACAGCGCTCAAGGGACTTCCGCTCGCTTACAACAAAGATATGCAGGAAGACAAGGAATGCGTATTCGACTCAGTCGAAACGGTTCTTATGTGCCTTGATATTACAAAGGGTATGATCGAAACAATGAAAGCTATCCCCGAAAATATGCTCAAAGCGGCACAGAAGGGATTTATTAATGCAACAGACCTTGCAGACTATCTTGTTAAAAAGGGTATGCCCTTCAGACAGGCATACAAGATTTCGGGCGGAATTGTTGGCGACTGCATAAAGAACGGTCAGGTTCTTGAAACACTTCCCCTCTCCGAATACAAAAAATACAGTGATGTTTTTGAAGAAGATTTATACAACGAAATTGATTTGAAAACTTGCGTTGATAAAAGAATAAGCGTAGGCGGAACGTCAGTCAGCTCCGTAGAAGCGCAAATTAAATACGTGAAAGAGATTTTGGCGAAATGACGAAGATTTTTATAGACGGAAGCGCCGGCACAACAGGCCTTCGTATATACGATAGACTTTCAACAAGAAAAGATATTGAGCTTATTATTCTTGATGATGATAAAAGAAAAGATACGGAATGCAGAAAAGAAGCATTGAATTCGTGTGATATTGCATTCCTCTGTCTTCCCGATAAAGCAGCAATAGAAACGATCCCGCTCGTTACGAATCCTAACACAGCGATTATTGATACGTCAACTGCGCATAGGACTGCAGACGGATGGACTTACGGATTCCCCGAGCTTTCCGATTTCAGAGAAAAGATTGCTAAATCAAAGAGAATAGCAAACCCCGGTTGCCACGCAAGCGGATTTGTTGCTCTCGTTCAGCCTCTCGTTAAGGCAGGATTGATAAACAGTAACGTTAATCTTACAGCGTTTTCTCTTACCGGATATTCGGGCGGCGGAAAGAATATGATTGCCGAATATAATTCTCCCGATCGTAACATTCTCCTCGATGCTCCGAGACAGTATGCTTTAACACAACAGCATAAGCATCTGAAAGAAATGGTTGCAATATGCGGACTCGACCAAGCTCCCGTATTTTGCCCCATCGTTGCCGACTTTTACAGCGGTATGGAGGTTACAGTTCCCCTCTTTGCAAATCAGATAAACGGAACTATGGAAGATATAAAGAACGTATACAGAAGCATTTACAATAAAGGCATTATCAGATTTGACGAAAGCGAAGACCAGGAAGGCGGATTTATGTCGGCTTCAAGCTATTCCGATTACGATGATATGCAAATTACAGTTAAAGGAAACGACGAACGTATCTTGCTTATTGCAAGATTTGACAATCTCGGCAAGGGTGCTTCAGGCTCGGCTATACAGAATATGAATATTATTATGGGTATAGACGAAACGACAGGACTTAAACTTACGGAGGTAAAATAACTATGAAGATTATTTCAGGCGGCGTATGTGCCGCGCAGGGATTTAAAGCAAACGGTGTTCATTGCGGTATCCGCAAAAACCGTACAAAAAAAGACCTTGCATTGATATACAGCGATACAGTAGCGACAGCAGCGGCTGTTTACACAACCAACCTTGTTAAAGGCGCTCCGCTCACTGTTACAAAAAACAATATAGCAAACGGCAAAGCTCAGGCAGTTATCTGCAACAGCGGTAACGCAAATACCTGCAATGCAAACGGAATCGAAGTTGCAGAAAAGATGTGCGAGATCGTTGCAAACGAGCTTAAGATAGACGCAACAGACGTTGTTGTTGCATCAACAGGCGTTATCGGTCAGCCCCTTAACCTCGAACCTATTATTTCAGGAGTTCCCTCTCTCGTTAGCGGACTTTCCGAAAACGGCGGACAGGATGCTGCTGAAGGTATTATGACAACAGATACAACAATGAAGGAGATTGCCGTAGAATTTGAAATCGGCGGCAAGATCTGCCGTATCGGCGGTATTGCCAAGGGTAGCGGTATGATCCATCCCAATATGGCTACAATGTTGGTATTTATTACTACCGACGCCGCTATTTCTTCAGAAATGCTCCAGAAGGCACTTTCTTCAGATATTAAGACAACATTCAATATGATAAGCGTTGACGGTGATACTTCCACAAACGATATGGTTACTGTTCTTGCAAACGGTATGGCAGGAAACGATGAAATCACTACAGAAGGCGCTGATTTTGATGCTTTTATGGAAGCTCTTAACACAGTAAACGTTCACCTCTGCCGTATGATCGCGGGCGACGGTGAGGGTGCAACAAAGCTTCTCGAGTGCAGCGTTAAGAATGCAAAAGATGAAGAAAATGCAAAGATCATTGCAAAGAGCGTTATTTGCTCAAGCCTTCTTAAAGCAGCAATGTTCGGCGCTGACGCAAACTGGGGTCGCGTACTCTGCGCTATCGGGTACAGCGGCGCTGACGTTGACATAAACAAGATCGACGTTTCTTTCCGTTCTGTAAAAGGTACTCTTGACGTATGCAAAAACGGCGCGGGAATTGACTTCTCTGAAGAAAAAGCAAAAGAAATTTTACTTGAAAAAGAAATCGAAATTCTTATTACAGCAGGCGACGGTGACGCATGTGCTACAGCTTGGGGCTGTGATTTGACATACGATTATGTAAAAATCAACGGTGACTACCGTACTTAATTTTTTATATATTTTTTTCAAAAATATATGATTAAGTAAAAATCAACGATGACTATCATACTTGATTATAAAAAAACACAATAAAAAATAAACAGGTGGACAAATAATGGATCACAATATTTCAAACTTAGAGCGCGCAGAAGTTTTAACACAAGCGTTACCCTATATAAAAAGATATAACGGAAAGATCGTTGTAGTTAAATACGGCGGTAACGCTATGATCAACGAACAGTTGAAAAAGCAGGTTATGGAAGACATTGCTCTTCTCTCGCTTATCGGCATTAAGATCGTTCTCGTACACGGCGGCGGCCCTGAAATCAGCGAAATGATGAGCAAGGTCGGCAAAAAGGCTGAATTTGTAAACGGACTTCGTGTTACAGATAAGGAAACTATGGATATCGCTCAGATGGTTCTTGCGGGAAAGGTTAATAAGAACCTTGTAAACTTGCTCGGCACAAAGGGCGGCAAGGCTATCGGTATATCCGGTATGGACGGTCACCTTATTGAAGCTAAGATGAAGAACGAAGCTCTCGGTTACGTTGGCGAAATAACAAAAATAAATATTGAGCCCATTCACGATCTGCTTGAAAAGGGATATATCCCCGTTGTTTCAACTATCGGTTGCGATAGCGAGGGTAACTCTTATAACATAAACGGAGACACCGCGGCTGCTTATATTGCAGGAGCATTACAGGCAGAAAGACTCATTATGATGACAGACATCGCAGGTCTTCTCCGCGACGTAAACGACCCCAACTCCCTCATTTCCGAAATTACGGTTAACGAAGCAAAGGAGCTTTACAAGGAGGGCGTTATTTCGGGTGGTATGATACCTAAGGTTGATTGCTGTATTGAAGCTATCTACGAAGGTGTTAAAAAGGTTATTATTATGGACGGACGAGTTCCCCACTCCATCTTGGTTGAAATTCTCACTAACGAGGGTGCCGGAACAATGGTTGTAGGTGATACAAATGACTGATACAAAAATTATAGATAAAGAATACGTTGCCAACACTTATAACCGTTTCCCTGTTGAAATCGTATCAGGTAAGGGCTCTTACGTATACGATGCAGACGGAAAAGAATATATCGATATGGGAAGCGGCATTGGTGTTACAAGCTTTGGTATAGCTGACGACGAATGGCAGAAAGCAATCACAGAACAGCTTTCAAAGGTTCAGCATATGTCGAACCTTTATTATACACAGCCTTGCGCTAATCTCGCAAAGGCTCTTTGCGAAAAAACCGGTATGAAAAAGGTATTTTTCAGCAACTCAGGCGCTGAATCAAACGAATGCGCTATCAAGGTTGCAAGAAAATATGCCGCTGACAAAAAGGGCGCTGAATACTCAACTATTATTACGTTGGTAAACAGCTTCCACGGAAGAACTTTGACCACGCTTTCAGCTACAGGTCAGGAACACTATCACGAGCTCTTCCAGCCCCTTACTCCCGGTTTTGTGCATACTCCCGCAAATGACCTTGAAGCTCTTATTAAGGTTGCAAATCAGAATAAGACTGCAGGAATTATGATGGAAATAATTCAGGGCGAGGGTGGTGTTTTGCCCCTTGAAGCTGAATTCGTTAAGGGTGTTGCAAAGTTTGCTAAGGAAAATGATATCGTACTTATTATCGACGAGGTTCAGACAGGTAACGGTAGAACAGGTGAGCTTTACGCTTATATGAACTACGGAATCAACCCCGACGTTGTTTCAACAGCTAAGGGTATCGGCGGCGGTCTCCCCCTCGGAGCTACAATGCTCGGCGAAAAGGTAGAATCCGTTCTTGGCTTTGGCGATCACGGTTCAACATTCGGCGGAAATCCCGTATGCTGCGCAGGTGCTTTGACTATAATCAACAGACTTGACGAAAAGCTTCTTAACGAAGTAAAAGAAAAAAGCAAATACGTTTTCTCACAGTTTGAAAACCTTGACGGCGTTGAAGAAGTATGCGGTCTTGGTCTTATGATAGGCATTAAGCCCTCAAAGAAAACTGCAGCTGAGGTTCTTAAAGCTTGTATGGATAACGGCGTTCTTTGCTTGACAGCAAAGGATAAGGTAAGACTTTTGCCTGCGCTTAATATCCCTATGGAAGCACTCGAAAAGGCTGTTTCAGTTATAAAGAAAGCTATTACAGAATAAAACTACCGTTTGCTTTAGATATATCAGGAGAAAAAATATGTCATTAACAAATAAGCATTTTCTTAAGCTTCTCGACTTCACTCCCGATGAAATAAACTATCTCATCGACTATGCGGCAGAGCTTAAGGCAAAGAAAAAGAATAACATCCCCCATCGTCTTTGCGAGGGTAAAAATATTGCTCTTATTTTTGAAAAAACAAGTACGCGTACACGTTGCGCATTTGAGGTTGCGGCATCAGATCTCGGTATGCACCCCGTTTATCTTGACCCCACAGGCTCACAGATAGGCAAGAAAGAAAGCATCGCTGATACAGCTCGCGTTCTCGGCAGAATGTTTGACGGTATTGAATATCGCGGCTTTGGTCAGGAACTTGTTGAAGAGCTTGCAAAATATGCAGGTGTACCCGTTTGGAACGGTCTTACTAATGAATTCCATCCCACACAGATACTCGCCGACTTCCTTACAATCAAAGAACATTTCGGCGATTTAAAGGGCAAAAAGCTTGTATACATGGGTGATGCAAGATACAATATGGGCAACTCACTTATGGTTGGTTGCGCAAAGATGGGTATGCACTTCGTCGCTTGCGCTCCTAAAAAATACTTCCCCGAATCATCACTTGTTGATGAATGTAAAAAGATCGCTTCCGAAACCGGAGCTGTTCTTGAATTTATCGAAAAACCCGAAGATGCTGTAAAGGGCGCTCACATTATCTATACAGACGTTTGGGTATCTATGGGTGAAGCAGCTTCCGTTTGGGAAGAAAGAATCAAAGACCTCACTCCCTACAGAGTTACAACAAAGCTTATGGAAACAGCAGGAGAACAATGCCGCTTTATGCACTGTCTCCCCGCATTCCACGACCTTAAGACAACGGTTGGAAAAGAGATATTTGATAAGTTCGGCATTGACTGTATGGAAGTTACCGACGAAGTATTCGAAAGCGATAAATCTATCGTCTTCGACGAAGCTGAAAACCGTATGCACACTATAAAAGCTGTAATGGCAGCAACATTGATATAAATTTTTAATATAGTTTTTTCAAACTATATTAAAAGCTTTTATAGCAGCAACATTGGTATAAAAAAATATATAAAAAAGCTCTCGGAAATTCCGAGAGCTTTTTTTGTTGTTATTCGCAAATCTGAACCTCCATCTGAGGAGGGAGGTGGCTCGGCAATATACAAAGATAAAGTACAAACACACTTTGTTGCCGAGACGGAGGGAGAGATACATATAGGATATTTGATTGCAATATTGTTCACTTAACTCGTCTGTTTTTTCTCTCCCTCAGTCTCGCATACGCTCGACAGCTCCCTCGTCAGATGGAGCTAAAACAGATAGACTTTTTCAAAAACAGACAAACACGATATACGTTCTTAACTTTTCTTGCAATTTTATTTCATAAAAAAGCTCTCGGAAATTCCGAGAGCTTTTTTTATTACATATTACTTTTTAAGCTTGTTTACAACAACGTCGGAAAGAACAGCTTCAAATTCTGCAAGAGAAATTGAACCCAAATCTTCTCCCGATCTGTGTCTTACAGAAACAGTCTTATTTTCAACATCCTTGTCACCAAGAATGATCATATAGGGCACCTTTTCCATCTGTGCATTTCTGATCTTGTACTTCAAGGTGTTCTGGCTATCGTCAAGAGTTACACGGTAATTTAACTTTTCAAGTCTGTCTTTTACTTCATTTGCGTGTTCAAGCGCTCTGTCTGTAATAGTAAGAATTCTTACCTGCTCGGGTGCTAACCATGTAGGAAGCGCGCCTGCAAATCTTTCGATAAGGAACGCCAATGTACGTTCGTAACAACCAAGGCTTGTTCTGTGAATAATATAGGGAAGCTTCTTCTGACCGTCGCTGTCAATATAGTACATACCGAACTTTTCTGCGAGAAGCATATCTATCTGGATAGTAACAATAGTATCTTCCTTGCCGAATACGTTCTTGTACTGAATATCAAGTTTCGGTCCATAGAACGCCGCTTCGTCAATACCTACTTCATACTCAACACCAAGATTGTTAAGAATCTTTTCCATTGTTGCCTGAGCTTCTTCCCACTGTTCAGCAGTGCCTTCATATTTCTTGGTATTCTTAGGATCCCACTGAGAGAATCTAAACGTACAGTCTTCAAGAAGTCCCACTGTATCAAGACAGTATTTTGCAAGGCTAAGACAATCCTTAAATTCCTCTTCGAGCTGATCGGGACGGAGAACAAGGTGTCCTTCGGAAATTGTAAACTGTCTTACTCTTATAAGACCGTGCATTTCACCCGAATCTTCATTTCTGAAGAGTGTTGAAGTTTCGCCAAGTCTCATAGGAAGCTCACGATAGCTTCTTGCCTGATTCAAGAACACTTGGTACTGGAAAGGACAAGTCATAGGACGAAGTGCAAGACATTCTTTTTCTTCGTCGTGAGGATCGCCGAGAACAAACATACCATCAAGATAGTGATCCCAGTGACCTGATATTCTGTAAAGATCTCTCTTTGCCATCAAAGGAGTCTTTGTAAGCAAGTAATTGTGCTGCTGTTCAACATCTTCTACCCAACGCTGCAAAAGCTGAATAACTCTTGCGCCCTTAGGCAAAAGAATAGGCAAGCCCTGTCCGATAGACTCAACGGTTGTAAAGTAACCGAGCTCTCTACCGAGCTTATTGTGGTCTCTCTTTTCAGCCTCTTCAAGCTGTTTAAGATGCGCTTCAAGCTCTTCCTGTGTAGCAAACGCAGTACCCTTGATTCTTGTAAGCATCTTATTGTTCTTATCATTCTTCCAATATGCGCCCGAAACACCCATAACCTTGAACGCCTTAAGCGCCTTTGTATAGCAAATGTGGGGACCTACGCACATATCAATATAATCGCCCTGCTGATAGAACGTAATAGTCGCATCCTCAGGAAGATCTCCTATATGCTCAACCTTATATTTTTCTCCTCTGCTTTCCATAAGAGCGATAGCTTCTTCTCTGGGAAGTGAGAAAGGCTTTATCGGAAGATTTTCCTTTGTGATCTTCTTCATTTCCTGCTCGATCTTCTGAAGGTCTTCATCGCCAAGCTTTGTTTCGCCAAGGTCGATATCGTAATAAAAACCTTTTTCATTTGCAGGACCGTATGCAAATATAGCCTCGGGATAAAGTCTCTTTACCGCCTGAGCCATTATGTGTGCTGCTGAATGGCGAAGCACCTCTAATTCCTGCTCAACAGGACATACGTCTGCTCTGCCGTCATTGTAAATAACTTTCATTTTCTCTCACCTTTATATTTAATATTATTTTTTATAAACAAAAACACCCTTAACAGCAAATAAAACTATTTGCCGTCAAGGGTGCAATTTTTCAAAAAATGCACGGTTCCACCTTGATTTTTAACTCAAATTTGGATCAAAACCATCTTCTTTAACGCAGAACTACGTCAACACCTACTGTTATTTCAGCGTTGCGGCTCAGGAACGGTCTTCATTTTATCAATTATAGAAAGCTTACACCAACACTTTCCTCTCTGCAATAACCAAGTAAAATTACTCTTTCCTTCACAGCCTTATATATCTTAGTGTATTATAACACCATTCTCATATAATGTCAACAACTTTATGATATATCTATTAAAGCACAACGACTGCCACGCCATCGGGGATTGCTGTTATAGATACGTCATCCTTATTTACGATATCCTTTGCCATCTTAACTGCATCCTCAAGTGATGAAGCAGGAATCATATGCATCTCTTTTACTGTAGAGTCGGGCATATTTGAAACGTAGATAACGGTTGCCTTTTTCAATATTCTGAGCATGATCTGAGACTGCCACTGGTCAGGCGCGGTTTCGTTACGGTTGCGGCTTAAGAATAATTCCATCGTCTTATTTATATCTTCCTCATCAGCAAGCTGGTGATAGAAATGGTCTCCGCCGATGCCGTCATCTGTTGCGGCAAGCATAATTATAACTCCGCCCTCTTTTACGGTAGCCTCAGCGGCTGTCATACCCTTTACCGCCTGATACATATTCTGATCCAACGGATAACCGCCGTTTGATGTAATTACTATATCCGAAGGTACAGCCTTAACTCCGCAAAGAGATGAAATAAAATCAGTTCCCTTCTTATGAGCCTGAACAAGATCACCTGCAACAGCATAAATAGGTTCTTTTTCTGAGTTTAACACAACGTTTACTATAAACTGAAGCTTAGCTGTCTTGGCTGCCCAAACCATATCATTATGAACGGGGTTGCCTTCAAGAATACCTGTTCTTGACTTAGGATGCGCAATAAATTCTGAGCAATGGTTTGCCAAAACTGTTTCTCTGCCTGAAACACCGGGAAGAACACTCTTTCTTCCGCCCGAATATCCTGCAAAAAAGTGAGGTTCGATAAAGCCCTCTGCAACAAGCAAGTCAGCCTCGTACGCAAGCTTGTTGATCTCGCACTGTCCACCCGAGGGAAGAACACCGATATTTACAAGCATATCTCTGTCGGCACAATCGTGGATATAAATATTTTCCTGTTCTACGATCTCCTCGCCGAACTTATCTATAAGCTCATCCTTTGTAGTACCTCTGTGGCAACCTGTTGCAATCAAAATAGTAATTTCAGCATCAGGGCTACCCTCTCTTATCTCTCGAAGCATCTCAGGCATAATAACCTTACTCGGAACGGGACGGGTATGGTCACTTGCAATAATAACAACTTTCTTCTTACCCTTTGCAAGCTCGCTGAGTCTTTCACTGCCGATGGGATTTTCCAACGCATTTCTTACAAGCTCGCGACCTCTGAGCTCAGGTACGTATTCTTCAATAGATGATGTAAGCACACCCTTCAATTCACATTCACAAAAATCATACTCCATATGAGTACGTCCATAAGGAAAAGCTATCTTTGTCATTTTTTATTCTCCTCTATTATATATAAATATTATTTGTCATTAAGCTCTAACAATCTAAATACCTGATATGCTGTGGCTGTTAAATTATCATAAGCATTTGCAGGGTCAAGCGCCTCTTCCAAGCTAACAACACCGCGCAATATAGAAAAAAACGCGTCTACCCCGTAATCGTTACAAATCTCAGCATCATCTGTTACGCATCCCGAAAAAGCAATAACCCTCTTGCCGTGCTTCTTCGCAAGCTTTGCGACACCTATAGGCGCTTTACCCATAACAGTCTGCGAATCAAGCCTGCCCTCGCCCGTAACAACGATATCGGCAGATTCAATATACTTTTCAATTCCCGATTCCTCGAGAACGATATCAACACCCGACTTTAATTTCGCATTGGTAAATGCCAAAAATGCAAATCCAAGTCCACCTGCAGCGCCGGCGCCGGCATGTTCTGCATCTGCTTTATCTGTAATTTTATTTGCAAGCATCGCGTAATTTTTGAGCCACCTATCCATATCGGCTATCATTTCCGGAGTTGCACCCTTTTGCGGAGCAAATACAGCGCTGCATCCATTTTCGCCGCAAAGAGGATTCGTTACATCACAAGCAATATTAAAAGTACACTCTTTCAGTTCGGACATAACCTTACTCGTATCTATTTTACTCAAACAAGCAAGTCCCTTTGCACCAAGCTCTATCGGGTTATTATTTTCATCTAAAAATTCATATCCCAAAGCTCTTAACATACCTGTTCCGCCATCGTTCGTCGCACTTCCGCCAATTCCTACGATAAAGCGTCTGCAGCCTTTATTTATAGCATCCTTTATAAGCTCTCCCACACCGTATGTAGTGGTGTTCATCGGATTTCTTTCATTTTCGGAAACAAGCGTGATCCCTGCTGCCGATGCCATTTCAATAACTGCAGTATTGGTGTTCTTTAAAATACAATATTTTGCATTTACAGTTCTCAGAAGCGGTCCGTTTACAGACACTTCAACCTCTCGAGAATCCAAAACAGAAGACAAAGCTGCTACCGTTCCCTCTCCGCCGTCAGCCAAAGACGAAACAAACACGTCCGAGTTTTTATTCAATCTAATGATGGCATCCTTTACGGCATTACCTGCCTGCGAAGACGATAAGCTGCCCTTAAAGGAATCGATTGCAACAACAACACGCATCAGTAAGCTCCTCTGTAATCATAAAAATACACTATATTTTAACATAGTTATTCCCTAAATGCAACACCTGACATACACAAATACAAAAAAGCTCGTATTACTACGAGCTTTTTCTATGATACTAAAATCAATAATTTTCAGCTTTAACCTGGAAGTATGCCTTGGGATGTTCGCATACGGGGCATATTTCGGGAGCTTTCTTACCGATGTGGATATGTCCGCAGTTTGAGCACTGCCAGATTGTTTCGCCATCTCTTGAGAATACTACTTCGCCGTTTACTCTTTCAAGAAGTGTGCGGTAACGGTTTTCGTGTTCCTTTTCAATTCTGCCTACAGCTTCAAAGAGATATGCGATTTTATCAAATCCTTCTTCTTTTGCTTCCTTTGCAAATGTAGCGTACATATCTGTCCATTCATAGTTTTCGCCCATAGCAGCATCAAGAAGGTTTTCAGCTGTTGTGCCTACGCCGTCATGAAGAAGCTTGTACCAGATCTTTGCGTGTTCCATTTCGTTCTTTGCAGTTTCTTCAAAGATAGCAGCTATCTGAACATAACCCTCTTTCTTTGCCTTAGATGCAAAATATGTGTACTTGTTTCTTGCCTGTGATTCGCCTGCAAATGCAGCCATAAGATTAGCTTCTGTTCTTGAACCTTTCAATTCCATAGTAAATTTCTCCTTTTGATTTATAAATATATTTTTTAATTATTATCTCTTGAACATTCCGGACATATACCCTCAAAACAAATCTCATATCCGGTAATTTTGTATCCGCAGCACTTTTCGGGAACTACCTTTATACTATATTCCTCTAAGTACTCCGAATCGGCAACGCTTCCGCACTTTGTGCATTTCACGTGGTAATGACGGCTCAGCGTCTTATCATATCTGTCAGGCCCGTCGAGCACTCTCACTCTGTAAACCTCACCCTTTTCGGCAAGATCGTTTAAAATCCTGTACACCGTCGAACGACTTATTGTAGGACACTGTTCTTTTACCTTTTCAAAAACTTCATCAGCGGACGGGTGAGTACACATGTTTAAAACGATATCTCGTATCAAACTCTTTTGATACGTATTTCTTTCTTTTTTCATACTCACTCTCCTCTCCTGTTTCTATTAGTATTATATCCTAATAAGTACAACTTGTCAATAGTTTTTTGAAATTTTATAAAAAAATAAACTGTACGGAATTATATTCATTCCGTACAGTTTTAATTACATATATTTATGCTGCAGTTGTAACGTCCTGTTCCTTGTCTGCGGGAGAAGTTTCTACAGCAGAATCAAAATCAATAGAGTTTGCCTTAACAGCCATTTCAATGATCTTGTCCTTGTAGATATTGTACTTAATATTATCAACGCCTACGTAATCTTCATAAGCTTCGAGAGAGTCGTACTTGTTTTCCTTTGCCATTTCAAGTCCGAGTGTCTTATATTCTTCATCAGAGATCTCAATCTTGTTTTCTCTTACTGTAAGATATACAACCATTTCTTCTTTAACTGTATTTCTTGAATTAGCAAGAGTTTCAGCAAAGAATGAATCAAGTGTAGAATAACCATAGTTTATAACAAGATTTTCAAGTGTTGTACCATAGTAGTTTATAGCCATAGTTTTGTATGCTTCGATTGTCTGGTTGTACAATTCCTTAGTTTCCTTTTCAGGATACTTTATTACTTCGCAAGACTTCAAAAATTCTTCCCAAAGGAGAGCTTCTACGTTATACTTTCTCTGATACTTAAGGAATTCGGAAACAGTCTTATATTCGCCGCTTTCCAATTCTTCGATCATCTTATCTGTAAGCTCGGGAATAACTTCTTTTTTAATGCTGTTGATCTTTACTGTGAACACAACGGGCTTACCTGCAAGATCTGCGCTGCTGTAGTTTTCGGGGAATGTAAGGTTAAGATCCTTTTCGTCACCGATATTCCAACCGATAAGACCATCTTCAAAGCCGGCAATAAATTTCTTTGAACCGATCGTAAGATCTGTACCCTTTGCAGATCCACCTGTAAATTCCTTACCGTCAATCTTTCCAACGTAGTCAATGTTAACTATGTCATCCTTTGCAACAGGTCTATCTGTTACGTCAACTTTTTCCTTGTGCTTTTCAGCAACACTCTTTACTGCATCATCAATAGCTTTCTGCAATTTTTCTTCATCAAGCTTAACTTTGGGGAATGTACCGAGTGTAACGTATTCCTTCAACTCGTAATCATAAAGTTTTTCGTTCTTCTTTCCGCATCCTGTAAAAACAACAGAGCAGATAAGCAAGAGCGCTAATACAAAACTGAGTTTTTTCATGTTTTTGACTCCTTAGTATAGTCTAATAATATATCA
>SVRB01000131.1 GCA_015065045.1 Oscillospiraceae bacterium
AAAGATGTACGCAGGAAAGATTACTATTGGCGTTCGTTCACGTACAGAAGAGATGAAGGAAATGAAGCTCTATGCTTCTAACGAAGATCTCGGAATGGCTGTTATCAAGGTAATGGCAGAATAAAAAATAAAAAAGCTCCCTCGGGAGCTTTTTGTTTTTGTAAAATATCAGATAATATTTTAAAAGTTTTGAGGGAGTCAAGAGGGTACTTTTTCAAAAGTACTCCTCTTGTGTGGGTTCGGGAGCAAAGCTCCTGACTATTTTTGCCTTTTCGAAAAAAGCGTAAGCTTTTTTCTTTTTTTCTAAGATGTATTATTAACTTAACAATATTATCTTTTCTTTTTTTACGTTACTTTCTTGCGTGCCAAGAAAGTAACCAAAGAAGGCACAAGAGGAGGGGATTTCGATTTCCCCTCCTCTTGACTCCTACCCCTGAAACGACAAAGGGGGATTATCCCCCTTTGTACCCCCTTAATTTGCTGAAGACGGATTGTTCGTTTAAGGTTTTTGGGTATTAAAGAGGGGCTTTTTCAAAAAGCCCCTCTTGTTAATTACTTATTCGAAATATATTTTTTAATAGCTTCGAAGGTTTCGTCGCTGATAACGTGTTCTACCTTACAAGCATCCTCTGATGCTGTTTCTTCGCTTACGCCAAGACTCATAATAAGCATTTTCAACGTATTATGTCTTTCATAAGTTTTTTCGGCAGCCTCGATTCCGATATCAGTAAGAATCAAATATCCGTTCTTATCGGTCGTAAGATATCCTGCTTTTTTTAGTATACCGACAGCGCGGCTTACACTGGGCTTTGAGTATCCCATATGCTCACTTACGTCAACTGCGCGGACGTTAGTATTATTTTTTGACAAAATATATATCGTTTCAAGGTACATTTCGCCCGATTCCTGCAAATGCATAACAAATCTCCTTTGATTCATTAAAATATCTTACACTCTGATTATATCACAAATAAATAAATTTTTCAATATGGGACACCATATAAAAAAGGCATACAAAAAAATAAAAGCTTGTTTTTTTAAACAAGCTTTTAAAATCACATTAGATTTCTGTGGGGTTGATTTCAGCTTCAGTTACTTCAGCAACTGTTTCAGCAAAATCATTATCGCATTCACATTCGCATTCGCAGCAATCGTCTTCATCGAAGAAGTCTTCATCGCAGCAATCGCAGAACTTGAACATTTCTTTTTCACGGATCTTTTCATAAATCTTGATGCCTGCAAAAACAGCGGCAGCAATAGTAGCAAAAGCAAAAAGAAGCTTTAAAATCAAAGCGAGTGTATCGTTTTTGTTACATGAGCAATTTTTTTCAAACATAATATAAAACCTCCTTGTTTTCTGTATGTATAGTATACCACAAAATTGTCATAAAGTAAACGGGTTTATTATGATTTTTTTACATTATTTATAAATACTGTTGAAAAGTGGAAAAAAACAATGTATAATAATATACAATATAAGATTGATAGGGAGGATTTACAAAAAATGATTAAAGAAAATCTTGATTATCTTGCGCAGTACGATAAAGAAGTAGCTGACGCTATAGAAAAAGAGCTTAACCGTCAGAGAAACGGTATTGAGCTTATTGCTTCCGAAAACATTGTATCCGAAGCAGTTATGAGCGCGATGGGTACTGTTCTTACGAATAAATATGCCGAAGGCTATCCCGGAAAGAGATACTACGGCGGATGCGAATGCGTTGATATTACAGAAAATATAGCAAGAGAACGCGCAAAGCAGCTTTTTGGCGCTGAACACGCAAACGTTCAGGCGCACAGTGGCGCGCAGGCTAACTCAGCTGTATACGTAGCACTCCTTCAGCCCGGAGACACAGTTCTCGGCATGAGTCTTTCATGCGGTGGTCACCTTACACACGGTAGCCCTGTTAATATGAGCGGTCTTATTTACAATTTCGTTCCTTACGGAATTGACGACGTAACACACAGAATAGATTATGACAAGGTTGAAGAGCTTGCAATGCAGCATAAGCCTAAGCTTATCGTTGCAGGCGCATCTGCATACCCCAGAGTAATTGACTTTGAAAGATTTGCAGAAATTGCGAAAAAATGCGGAGCATATCTTATGGTAGATATGGCTCATATTGCAGGTCTTGTTGCAGCAGGACTTCATCCCAGCCCCGTTCCCTATGCAGACGTAGTTACAACAACCACACACAAAACACTTCGCGGTCCTCGCGGCGGTCTTATTCTCTGCAAGGAAGAACTTGCAAAGCAGATCGACAAGGGTATATTCCCCGGTATGCAGGGCGGTCCTTTGATGCACACAATTTCAGCAAAGGCTGTATGCTTTGGTGAAGCTTTGAAGCCTGAATTTAAGGAATATCAGGAACAGATCGTTAAGAATGCAAAGGTATTGGCAGAAACTCTCGTTGAAGAAGGCTTTGATCTTGTATCCGGAGGTACTGACAACCACTTGATGCTCGTTGACCTTCGCAACTTCAATATTACCGGTAAAGAGCTCGAAAAGAGACTTGATGAGGTTAATATCACACTTAACAAGAATGCTATCCCGAACGATCCTCAGAGCCCGTTTGTTACAAGCGGTGTAAGAATTGGTACACCTGCTGTAACATCCCGTGGATTTAAAGAAAATGAAATGAAGCTTATCGCTGCTTGGATTCGTCAGGTTGTTGACGATTTTGATAGCTCTAAGGATAGAATTTCAAAAGAAGTTCAGGAGTTATGCGCTCAGTTCCCCATTTATTAATCTTTAAGACCGTCTAAATGGCGGTCTTATTTTTTTAAAATGATGATTTATTCATAATTTTGTTATATTTATAGGTTATAATAAATTTAATATAAAAGGAAATTTTTTCTTTTGGGAGGCAAATAAATGCTACAGCTAAAAAACATTAAAAAAGACTATTTAGCAGGCGAAAATAAAGTTGAGGCATTAAAAGGAATTGATATTGAATTTAGAGAAAGTGAATTCGTCTCTGTACTCGGTCAATCAGGTTGCGGAAAAACAACACTTTTAAATATTATTGGCGGACTCGACAAATATACTGACGGCGATTTAATTATAAACGGGAAATCTACAAAAGAATTCCGTGATAGAGATTGGGACACATACAGAAATCACTCTATAGGTTTTGTTTTCCAAAGTTATAACCTTATTCCCCATCAAAGCGTT
>SVRB01000019.1 GCA_015065045.1 Oscillospiraceae bacterium
AACAGAATTCCCGTTGTTCGAATACGACGAAGAAGAGGGAAGATATTATTCAAAGCACCATCCCTTTACGTCACCTATGGATGAAGACTTGCCCCTTATGGATACAGATCCTTCAAAGGTTAGAGGTAAGGCTTATGATATCGTTATCAACGGTATGGAAGCAGGTGGTGGTTCTGTAAGAATTCACAATCCCGAAATTCAGTGGAAGATGTTCGACGTTCTCGGCTTGACAAAGGAAGAGGTAGAAGAAAAGTTCGGCTTCTTGCTTGAAGCGTTCAAGTACGGCACACCTCCTCATGGCGGTTTGGCATTTGGTTTTGACAGACTTGTAACGTTGCTTCTCGGTCTTGAAGACATTAGAAACGTAATTGCATTCCCCAAGGTTCAGAACGCTATGGAGCTTATGACAGAGTGTCCTAACATTCCCGAAGCGAAAGCGCTTGAAGAACTTAAAATCAAAGTAGACACAGAAGAATAAATAAAATTTGCCTGTACTGAAAATAGTACAGGCTTTTTTTATTAAAGTTTTTGCGGTGTCAAGAGGGGCTTTTTTCAAAAGTGCAACAAAAATATTATTTTGAAAAAATAATAAATAATTATATTTAAAGTTTTTGCGGATTCCAAAGGAGCTTTTTTCAAAAAGCGCCTTTGGTCAAGGGTTCGGGAGCGAAGCTCCTGACATTCTGTGCCTTTTTTTACGCGCGAAGCGCGTTATTCTCGGCTCCATCTGACGAGGGAGCTGTCAAAAACTTGTTTTTGACTGAGGGAGAGAAAACGAACGATTTAAACAAACAATATTGTCTTTTCTTTTTTTACGTTACTTTCTTGCGTGCCAAGAAAGTAACCAAAGAAGGCACAAGGGGGCGCCGGGGTTCCCCGAGCTGCACGAAGTAAAGCTTGGGGGTTCGCGGGTGGAGGTTTCGATTCCCCCACCCCCGTAACCCCCTACCACTAAAACGACCGAGGGTGTTCCTCCCTCGGAACCCTCCTTGGTCTGTGGAAGATATGTTGTGTGATTTGAGGATTATCCCCTTTGTACCCCCGTGTTTGCGAAAAATTTATTGTTTTATGAAACAATATTGATATTGGTAGGGGAGGAGTTGCCCCTCCCGTTTTATAATAATGTTTCGAAAATAATAAATCCTAATCCCGTAGGGGCGGATTCATTTATCCGCCCGTTATATGAAGAAAAGTAACTTTTTAGCTCCATCTGACGAGGGAGCTCCCGACGAAGTCGGGTGAGGGAGAGAAAAACGAACGATTTAATTGGACAATATTGCTATCAAAAAATTATTATGAGTCTCTCCCTCCGTCTCGGCAACAAAGCATTGTTAAATCGTAAATTCACTTATTGCCGAGCCACCGTCTACTGCGGTTCGGTCACACCTCGGCTCTGACATCACACCGTGATGTCATTCACTACCTCGGTGCCGCTTCGCTACCTCGTCAGATGGAGGTCTAATTTGTAAATATCCCATAGGTTATGTGTGAAATAATAGTTTTATGATTCTTTCAAATATTATTTTAGTACTTGACCTATTGTGATAAATGATATATAATATAATGGAGTAAAAATATACGTAAAATTAACTCTTATTACGGAGGCGCTTATATTATGAAGAAGAATGTTATTATTGCGTTGTGTATAATAGCACTGTTTATTCCAACGTATTGCGCGTTTGCATACTATATCTCAGCGCAAAATGCACCTGTTGCGGAAAGGACTGTTGAGAGTCTTACTTTGACAGACGTTGAAGGAGAGAGCTATGCTTTTGATAAGAAAGACGAAAACGCAAAGAACGTTATATCATTTTTTATTGAAATGAATGACAGCGCAGAACGCGTTGACGAGCTCCCCAAACAGCTTAAGCAGAACAAGTATTTCGAGGCTAAATACAGAAGCCACAACAAAGACAAAGTATATAAATATTACTTTACTACAAACCCTAGTGAAGCTTATTTTGTTGACTCACATAAGAGAGTTTACAGCATTGACTCTGAAAAAGCAATCGACTTTTTGACAACAGAGTATGCAGCTTCGCTTTATGAATCATCAAAGCAGCCTGAGCTTAAGGTTTCAAATATGAGCGTTCTTGAGCCTTACAGCATAAATTGGAAATACAAAGCAGGCGCAGGCGAGTTTGTTCCGGCTTCGTACACCGGAAGCAATGACAAGTCAGCAAAATATCCCGTATCGGGCAGTCTTCAGCTTGACTTTACAAACCAGCCCGATTACGTAACAGTTAAAATAACTGAGGGAGACAATGTTATTTTTAACGACATCTACGAAAAGCTTTCATCTTCTGATATCGGCGAAACAAGCAAGTCATATAATGTTGAAGTAAACGCAAAGTGGTATGAGGCTGATGGCAAGGAATATTGCGGCGAGGCAAAATACATCTTTACAGCAAACGTAAGCGCACCCGCATCGTTCTATCTTGGTGAAAACACAATAGAGCAGGGCGAATTTGTAGTATTGACGGGTAAAAATGTTTTAGACGTAAATTCTATCGTATTCAAATCAGAGCCTGCAATTAACTATACCCCTGTATTTTTCAAAGAAGGCGACTTTGTAGTTGCACTCATTCCGATATCACTTGATCTTGAATACTCTTCATCCTACGTATTTTCAATATCTTGCGCAGGCGTAACTGAAGAGCTTACACTTGCAGTTTCAAAGCGTCCCGCAAAGGGCGAAATTTGGAACGATATGCCCGCCAATACTGTTAACAGAACAAGAAATGACAGTGTTCTCGCGGCATTTGATGCGGCATTGAAGAGCACAGTTTCAAAGAATGAATCCACTCGTTATTGGAGCGATACGTTTATTGAGCCCGTTGACAGAAGTATTCGTTGGGGCTTTGGTAGAACGGTATATCTTTCAACTGTAAAACAGAAGTTTGTAAACGAAGGCGTTGACTACGTTGTAGTTCAGAAGGACAAGGTTAAGGCTGTAAACGCAGGAAAAGTAGTATATGTTGGCGAACAGACTTATAGCGGACGACTTGTAGTAGTTGATCACGGCTTTGGTCTTAAGAGCTGGTATATGAATATGAGTGAAATATCAGTTCAGGTTGGAGATATGGTTGAAAAGGGAGCAGAGCTTGGTGTTGTAGGCGATACAGGCTTTGCAAACGGAGTAAATCTCCACTATGAATTGACTATCAACGGTGTTTCAGTATCTCCCTATTCTGTTGAAGAAGAAGGAATAAAGATGTACATCGGCGGCTAATATACGATAAATAGAGAACCTTAACGAATATTGTTAAGGTTCTTTTTTGTTTTTTGGGGTAAATACTTGTCGCGGATATTATTTTTTGGTATACTGTTAATGAGGTGAAATATATGACAGTTTTTATATGTGTTGACGACAACTTGGGTGTTGGCTTCAATAATCGCAGACAGAGCAGAGATTCTGCTATTGTTACAACGGTGATGGAAATGTCGCAGGGTAAGAGATTATTTATGAACGAGTACTCAAAGCGTCTGTTCGGAAACGAGGATGCTATTGTGTGTGAGGATTATATGGACATAGCATTTGAGGATGATTTTTGCTTTGCGGAAAACGTAACTCTGAAGGAATATAACGAAAAAATAAAAACGTTGGTGCTTTTTAAGTGGAACAAGGTTTATCCGAATGATAAAAAGCTTGAAATATCGCTTGAGAACAGAAAATTACAAGACAGCTTTGAATTTGTCGGCACGTCGCACGACAAGATAACCTGCGAGGTATGGGTAAAATGAAATTTGCAAAAACTTTTTTAAGTATATTTTTATGTTTGATTATATTGTGCGGATGCAGTGTTAATCCGCCGTATTGCGCGCCGGAAGAAACAGACAAAACTGTCGTTGACGGTGGCGGCAAGGGATATTTTGTTTACAGCGAGGTTCCGGCATTTGACGGAACGTCCCCATATGCTGTAATAAACAATAATGAGCCGTATTTTGATAAAGACGGATTTACAACAAATTCTTTCGAAAGCTATGGTGAGCTTGATAATCTCGGAAGATGTACAGTTGTATGCGCCAATATAGGAAAAGACCTTATGCCGACAGAGGAGCGTGGGTCTATAGGCTCTGTAAAACCTACCGGATGGCAGACTGTAAAATACGATTGTGTTGACGGAAACTATCTTTACAACAGATGTCATTTGATCGGATATCAGCTCACGGGTGAAAATGCAAACAGATGTAATCTTATAACAGGAACGAGATATTTGAACGTTCAGGGGATGCTTCCGTTCGAGGATATGGTTGCAGACTACATAAAAGAAACGAATAATCACGTTTTATACAGAGTAACGCCTATTTTTCTTGATAATGAGCTTGTTGCAAGGGGAGTGTTGATGGAAGCTTATTCGATAGAAGATGACGGCGATGGCATTTGCTTTAACGTCTTTTGTTATAACAATCAGCCTCAGATTGAAATAAACTATCAGACCGGAGAAAGCAAGTATATCGGAACGTCTGACAGCGAGACCGGAGAAATATCGGTATACGTTTTGAATACAAGCTCGAAGAAATTTCATTTATCAAGCTGTTCGTCGGTCAATTCCATAAAGCCAGAAAACAAGCAAAGCTACAATGGTGAGCGCAGTGAGCTCATAGCAGACGGCTATTCACCGTGCGGCAGCTGTAAACCGTAAAAAACAAAATCCCACAAACCGTATATATCGGGTTGTGGGATTTTTTGTTTAATGAAGGTCGGTAAAGCTGCTTATCGTATATTCAGCGCTCGTTCTCATTTCAAGACGTTCGCTTGTTATTAAGACAATCTGCAGTTTTGTTGTTTCCTCGGGATTTATGTCTTCGACGCGTATACACCTATCGCTTATAAATAAGATATCGTGCATTTTTCCGTCAATTCTGACTTTTGTCCATTCGTTAAATTTGTTTCCGTAGATAGTGATATTGTCAGATGTTGTAACGATATCGGTAACGTATATGTCTTCTGAGCCGTATGCCATTTCGGTTTTTTGATAAGGATTATTTCCACCGTAAACGTTTTGGTCACCGTACAGCATATCGTATTCGATCATTTCAAGCTTATCCTGATAATTGAGCGACGATGAAAGTGTTTGGTGTACCTTTGTTGTGGTTCCGATGTTGCTGCCCAAGGCTTCGAGAAAATGAGCTGTGAGCTGATACGCATTCAAATTTTTGTTTTCCTGCTCTATATCGTAATTTGCCCAGATAACGTAATCAGTCTGGTATTTTGTTCCTTCAAGAAGTTTTTCGTCTTCAATATAGATAGTGGGAAAATGGTCTCCGTAGAACAATACTGCTGTCGGTTCTTCAAACTCAGACAATTCTTTTATTAAGGCTGCAATAAATTCATCCGTGCCTCTAAGCTGATCTACGTAGTAGCTGTATTGTGCGATTATTTCTTCATCATCGACGTTTTCAAGCGAGATATGGATCCCATTCTCTGTAGTAACGTTTTCCGTTGGGAATTTACCGTGAGGCTGTACGCTTACGGTAAACACAAAATCACTGCCTTCGCTTGATTTGAGACAGCTCATAATTTCGTCGGTAAGTATTGCGTCCTTAGCCCATCCGAGCGCGTTATACTCGGGATTGCACATCATTTCAAGAGGAGTGAATGTGTCAAATCCAAGCGCGGGGTATACTGCAAATCTGTCGTAAAAGGTTGCAGTATGGTTATGTATCGCGTGCGAGGTGTATCCGTATTGCTTGAGCGCAAAAGCCGGAGTTTCGCAAACCTGAGATTTTAATATAGTTTTGTAGGGGTATTCACCGGGGCCGAAATGCTCGAGGTTCATACCGGTCAACACTTCAAATTCAACGTTCGCTGTGCCTCCGCCGATAGAGGGAACTGTAATCAGCCCGTGCGGATAGTTTTCTTTAAGATAAGTAAGCGTAGGAACGGGGTCGGTGCTTGTTGTAAGATTTGATGCTCTGTTTATATCAAAGAATGATTCAAGCTGAATTATGATTATGTTAGGGTTGTTTTCGGGGTGGACGGTAGTGTCGTTACTGATCTCGTCAAGTATTTTATTTATAACGTTATCGCCGTATTGAGAGGGTTGGTCTATCCCTACGTCAAATACGCTGAGCGAGAAGCAATACGCAAAGCCGTAGTCTTTATAAGCTTGCGCGAGGTTGGGGAATTTTTTGTTGAGCAATCCCGTCTGACCCCCAACAAAGCCTGTCAAGAGTAAGCATATTGTTATACCAATTGTAAACAAGCTGTTTTTTACGAAAAAAACCTTTGTTGTTGCCGTTTTTCTCCAGATCAGTATAAGCAAAAGAATGAATGCTATCGCACCGACGACTATAAGTATAAGCTGAAAAACGTTCAGATATATGTCGATTATTCCCAGCATATTTATGGCAATAGAGAAGTCGATCGCTGAGAACGGAGTAAGTCTGAAAAACAGAATTATACCGTTTACAAGTGACATAACAAGCCAGAATGCTGCTGTAATTGTTATAGCGAAAGATTCTTTTTTGAAAAACAAAGCGACAGAAAACGTCAAAAGAATAATCAGATAATTAAACAAAAAAGCGAAGGGAGATCTAAAAAGAAATACCCAGGGCTGTAATAAAGAATGTCTTGACATTGTTTCTGAGATCATCAAAGTCAAAAATGATAAAATCAGACATTTAATAAAGGGATGTTTGCTTAGGAAGGATACTGAGTTTTTTAAATAAGCTTTTATTTTTTTGAAAAATAAAGACATAATATATGACCTGCTTCCTTGGCTTATTTGTTATAGTCGCAAAAAAAAGTTAAAAAAGATTGACAAATAATGCATAAGAGTATACAATAAATATGTATAGGTTTATGAGAAAAATGCGTTTTTGTACTCTTTTTTCAAGTAATACTATAACACTTGGTTTTTACAAAAGTGTTAACAAAACGATTTTTTTGTAATTCACATAAAAAACAGGAGCGTTTAATGTCGTTATATCGTATTGCGAATTTGTATGTAAATATGTCGCCCAAATATGACCATTTAAAAAGCTACGCGCAAAAGTACTTGTGCGATGATTCATATGCTTTGGAAGATGGTGTTGACGTGATCGACATAAACGTTTCGGATGAGTTTTTGGCAGAAAGACAGAAGGATAATCCGCATTTATCATTATCCGACTGTGAATATATGTGGACAGGCTCTGTGTTTGCGCACAAGATGCTTGATAAAAACGGATTTATGCTTCATTCGTCAGCTGTTGTTTATAACGGTAACGCTTATTTGTTTTCGGCTGACAGCGGCACAGGAAAATCTACGCATACGTCGTTTTGGCAGCAGGTGTTCGGCAAGGATGAAGCAGTAATAATAAATGATGACAAGCCTGTGATCAGAAATATTGACGGAGTGTTTTGTGCATCGGGAACGCCTTTTTCGGGGAAGAGCGATCTGAACGAGGATATTACAGCTCCCGTTAAGGCAGTATGCTTTATTTACAGATCCGAGGTAAACGAAATCAGAAAAATTGAACCGTCAGAGGCTTTACACCTTATACTTGAGCAAACGGTGAGACCGAAGGCAGCAGATGGCGCATTGAAATTGCTTGACGTGCTTGATATGTTTTTGAGGAAGGTTCAAGTTTATTCTTTGGGAGTGACTTATTCTCCCGACTCAGCGGTGTTCGCTTATAATAATTTATCTCGGGCAGATAACCCATAGATTCAAAAATGTATAATTACTCTTAATTTATAAACTTTTAGGGAGAATGGCTATGAAAAAATCAGCGAAAATTCTTTATATTGCGCTTGTGGCTTTTATAACTCTTATTGTTGCAACCTTTGTTGTTGTGGCTGTAGTGGGTAATATGAGAAACACAGCGACAACACAGATTGTTTGTGAGAATGTAAATATAGGTGGTTTTAAGGTTGATGAAACTTTCGAGGTGCCTTTTAAGTTCGAACAAAACAATATAGATATTGAATGCGGTATGATCACTCTCACTTGGAATAAGGATGAGAAAGTGGAATTTTGTAGCATAAGTATAAATCCTGATTTAGAATATCTTGTTGATATGTCAGATGTTTGCGAATATGACAAAGATAATGGTAAGCTTGTTATTAAGTGGATGGGAACTTCTATTTCTTCTGATTTAACAGAGGGTGATCTTTTCTCTGTTGGATTTATAATTACAGATGAAGTAGAAGCCGATTTTGATATAGACGTAGAAGTAAATAACATAGGTTATGTTACCAATACTGATGATGGATATGATAGTATGGATTATTCGGAGTCTGTAGCTTGTACTGAATCGATCAACATATACAAGGCAGACAGATTGTATGAGTACAGCCTTTCACTCGACAGCAGTATGGTATTGAATTACTATGTGTACTTCACAGAAGAAACAGAGGCTCAGATTGAAGCCGGAAACGTTGATTTCAAATTTGAAATCGAGGGCGATAGACGTAATAGAGGAAACATAGAGGTTACTTCCGAGCATAAGGTAACAAAAGAGGATGATCGTTATTACGGTATGTATAAATTTGCCGTTCCGTTGTATGCTACGGAAATGACGGTTCCTGTTACAGGTTATGCTATTATAAATGGCGAAAAGTGTGATGAAACTGAATATACAACCACGATCAGAGAGTATGCAGATATTGTTTTGGAAATGAGTCCGAAATATGCAGATATTATAAACTCAATGCTTAACTACGGTGGAAAATCACAGGTTTACTTTGGAACAAATATAAACGATCTCGCTGATAAGGGCATTAACTTTGTAGGATCGGATAAAGAGATTGCTGATAAGCACCTTGAAAAATTTACAAAGGCAAGCAAGACCGGTGAAGTGAATGTTCAGGGCGTTACTTATAAGTATTCCACTATCGTATTGTTCAACGAAATAGTAATAAGACATTATTTCGATATCGAGGATACAAGCATAATCAGCGCGGATGATATGGCTAAGCTGACGCTCAAATCCGGAAAAACTTACTATTACGAAACAGAAGGCATAATGCCGAATGAATATGCAGATCAGAAACCTGTAGAAATCTTCGGATTAACAATAAAATACAGCGTTATGAACTATGCGAACGGCATTAAAAATTATTCAGGCGCTTCTACAGCGGAAGAAAACAATAAGGTTCAGGCTGTTGCATATGCATTGTACGAATATTATAAGGCTACAAGCGGATATGTAGAAAACTTTATTCCTGAAATGCCTGATATGGAAATTGGTATGTAAAAACATAAAACCAAAAACCGAGGAAATTATTCCTCGGTTTTTTTATTTTAAATTCTATTATTGTTTTTCAAAGCCTACGAGCATACCGCCAAGCTCAGCATAGAAGCTGCAAAGTCCACGGCAGCTATATAAGTCTAAGTCGATATTTCCGTATTCTGAAATAAGCGCATTTTTTAATGCTTCGGCAGCCTTTTCGTTAAAACAATGGGCAATTCTGATCTTTCCGCCCTTATATCCGAGAGCCTTAAGCTGTTCGCAGATTGCATCGAGAGTTCTTTTTTCGCCGCGGCACTTTTCGAGCATTTCAAGATCGCCCTTGTCGCTTGCTTTTCCCAATGCACGAATACCGAGTATGCCTGCCATTTTTGCTGCAACGTGGCTTACTCTGCCGTTGTTTGCAAGATTCCTCATTGATTCGAGCATAAACAATAGCCCTGTGTTTTTGCAATACTCGTCTGTCTGCTTGCATATTTCATCAAAATCGAGGCCTGCATAGACAAGCTCTTTCATTTTTTCCATTATAAGACGCATTTCAGGGCCGGTTGATAATGAGTTAAGCACGTAAACTCGTCTTCCGGGGTGTTCGCTTTCGTATGCTTCTTTTGCAAGTCTTGCGGCATTATGGCTTCCCGACAATGATGCTGTGATAGTAATGCAAAAAACGTATTCAGCATCACCGAACGCAGAGAGCCAGTCTCCGATGTTTGGGCATGAGGTAGATGATTTGCCGCTATAGCTTTTAAGATAGTCAACCATTTCTCTGACGTTGAGATCAGCGTTGTCTACAAATTCCTTTTCGGATGTCATAATTTTCAAAGGCGCTGATGCAAACGCAATATCACCAAGGGATAAAACGTCGCTTGAGGAGTCGGTTACTATTTTTACTTTTTCAATATTCATATTTTTCTCCGTAAAAGTATGTGTTTACTGCTTCTAATTTAATTATACATATAGTTGTTGATTTGTCAACATGACCAGGGGTATGAATGGCGAATTACTTATTTTTTAGCTTTCTATACTTAGAAAAAGATGCTACTGCCTTGATTTATATTGCATAATGTTGTATAATATTGTAGATAATTGCGGTAATAAAAATGGTAGGAGAAACGGCAAAAATGGAGAATAAGGCTTTTAACGTAGATCCGGTTTTATATAATGGCAGACCAACGGATCTGTCGGGCAGACTTGAAAAGGAAATAAGAGTGTACGATCTGCTTGACTCATTGGGAATTGAATATATAAGAGCTGACCACGACCCTGCGGATACGATTGAAAACTGCGAGGTGGTCGAAAAGATAATCGGTGTTGATATTTGCAAAAATCTTTTTTTGTGCAACAGACAGATGACAAAATTTTATATGTTGATGATGCCCGGCAAGAAGCCTTTTAAAACAAAAGATATTTCTCAGCAGATCGGAAGTTCGCGCTTGTCTTTTGCTCCTGCTGAAAAAATGCTCGAGTATCTTGATATAACACCGGGTTCTGTTAGTATCATGGGACTTGCCAACGATATAAATTGTGAGGTCAAGCTTCTTATTGACAGAGATATAGCGGAGAGTGAATACGTAAGATGTCATCCCTGCATAAACACTTCTACTTTGAAAATAAAAACAGAAGATATTATAAAGAAGTATCTACCATTCGTAAAACATGAACCGTTGATCGTTGATCTATAAATCGTAAAAAAGCGCATACAACGAAAGGACTATTTCAAAGATGACCTCAGGCAACAAAAAGCGAACAGACATCCACAAAGGGCATAGAGGCAGACTGAAAGAAAGATATAAGAAACAAGGTTTGGAAGGCTTCGAAGAACACGTTGTTCTGGAGTTGCTATTGTTTTTCGGTATACCGTATAAGGATACAAACGAGCTTGCGCACGAATTGATAAATAAGTTTGGGAGCATTTCGGGAGTTTTTAACGCTGATATAGAAAGCTTAAAGGGCGTAAAGAATATGACTGAAAATGCGGCAATTTTATTGCATTTAATTCCCGAATTGTCAAAGCTGTATCATCTCGATAATCCCGAAAAGAACAAGACGGTAGTTACACTTAAGAACATAAAAGAGTTTTTGCTCAGAGAATATATAGGCGTTACGGAAGAAATAGTATATCTGCTTTTGTTTGACAAAAATGACGTGTTGATAGACAGAGTAAAAGTAAACGAAGGCTCGAAAAAGATAAGTTCTGTCAGTATCGGTAAGGTCGTTAAGACTGCAAACGTGAGAAACATTACACGCGTAGCGCTATGTCATAACCATCCCGATAACGCGCCTATCTCGACAAATGATATAATAACGACAAAACAGCTGATGTTCCACCTGAAAGGTGTGGAGATAGAGTTTCTTGAGAGCTATGTTGTAACCAAGGGTAAGGTTATCGGAATCTTGGATATGCTTGAGTCGAAGATGTAAAAATAAAAATTGATATAGGGAGCATAAATATGCAGGATATCAAGCTTGGGAAATACAGACACTTTAAGGGTAACGAATACGAGGTTTTGTGTGTTGCAAAGCATTCGGAAACGACAGAGCCTATGGTGGTATACCGCGCGCTTTACGGAGAGCGTGACGTATGGGTAAGACCTTTAAGCATGTGGAATGAGACGGTCGAACGAGACGGCAAGGTTAGTTTTAGATTTACTTATATCGGCGAATAAGAAAATAACAAGGGCGGATTTCATATCCGCCCTTTTTGTAATGGATTTATAATTGGATAAAGTCTTATATATAGACGAACTCATCCGTCACACCGCATTTTATATTTATAAAAAACAATATTTGTATGCGGTGTGCCACCCTCTCTCACCAGAGAAGGCACAAAATCTGTGCGTTTTATTCTATAATTGTTAGTTTGTTAAAGGTTAATTATTATAAATTAAAGGAGAAAGGCTATACTCTGCGCCTTCTCTGGTGAGAGAAGGTGGCGTGCCGCCAATAAATACGAATATATATTGTTACATAACGCGGCGCGACGGATGAGTTCGTTTATTTGACAATTCGCCCTTATTAAGCCTTCCCATTGAGGGGAAGGTGGCAGCCGAAGGCTGACGGATGAGGTGTAGGATGCACAGCATCCGTTACATAAATATTGTTCCTGTGTAATAAAAACGCTGTTTTCAACAGCTACACCTCATCAGTCCTTTGGACAGCTTCTCCTCGAGGAGAAGCCTTTTGTGGTGTCATATACTATTTATTATTTTTTCTTTCTGATTGTTGGTTATAGGTTATGTTAACTTAAATAAATTTACCGTATTTTTTTGAAAAAAGAATGGGTACACGGGAGATTCCGTGTACCCTTATTTGTTTATAAATATTATTTTTTATGCTTTCTTCTTGCTTGTTGCTTTGAGTACAATAACAAAACCGAAGAACAATACAAGCGCAACAGCCCACATTACAGCACAAGCTATAACAGAACCGAGTGTGCTGAGAAGTCCGCCAACCAAGTATGTAATTGCAGTAATAACGGCAATCAACAAAGCGTACGGAATCTGTGTCTTAACGTGGTCTACGTGGTTACAAGCACCGCCCGTAGATGCCAAGATCGTTGTATCGGAAATGGGGGAGATGTGGTCGCCGAATACAGCGCCGCCGAGAGTTGCAGATACTGTCAAGAATACCAATGTTCCGCTTCCGCCGAGAATTGTAACTGCGATCGGAACGAGAACGCCGAATGTACCCCAAGAAGTACCTGTGGAGAATGCGATCAAGCATGCAGTAATAAAGAACAATACGGGGAAGAATGCCTGAACTGTCTGAGGAATCATTTCCATATTCTTCTGAACAAAGCTCTGTGCGTCAAGATATCCGCCCTTAGCGCCCATAATGCCGGAGATGCTCCAAGCAAATGTCAAGATGAGAATAGCGGGAACCATTGTCTTAAAGCCCTGTGTAAAGCTGTCGGAAATTTCTTTAAACGAAAGAACCTTTGTGAGCATATAGTATGCAGCAACCAAAACCAAAGCGATAGTAGAACCGATTGCAAGTGATGAACCTGCATCGCAGTTAGCAAATGCTTCGATTACGTTTGCGGACTGGAGAGTCGTGCCGTAGAGGCCTGTATCCCAGTTATAGAAGAAGCCTGAGTAGATCATACCTCCAACGCAGCACGCGATGAGGATAATAACGGGAACGATAAGGTGGTGAACCTTGCCGCGAGGATTTGCGATGATAGAACTATCGCTTTCTGAAGCAAGATCCGTTTCGCCTGCGTCAAGATCGCCTGTTTCTGCTGCAATCTGTTCGTTTCTCTTCATTTTACCGAAGTCGAAGCCTGAGCCGCAGAATACGAATACCATGATAATTGTGAGGATCGCGTAAATGTTAAAGGGGATAGTCTTAATAAATACAGTAAGACCGTTTCCGTCGAGCTGACCTGAAACTGCAGCTGCCCAAGAGGAAATGGGAGCGATAATACAAACGGGTGCAGCTGTTGAGTCAATGATCCATGCGAGCTTTGCGTGAGAAACCTTGAATTTGTCTGTGATAGGTCTCATTACAGAGCCAACAGTCAAGCAGTTGAAGTAGTCGTCAACAAAGATAAGACATCCAAGACCTGCTGTTGCTGCAAGTGCAGAACCTTTTGACTTGATTTTTCTTTCAGCCCATTCGCCGTAAGCCTTAGAGCCGCCGGATTTCTGCATCAATACAACAAAAATACCGAGGACAACAAGGAATACGAGTATCGGAACGTTTGCTCCGACTTTTTCACTCATTACAGTGTAAAGAGTGCCGAGTGCGCGCAAAATGTTACCGCTTGCAAGCATCATAGCGCCTGTGAATATACCCAAAAACAGGGAAACGTATACCTGTTTTGTCAAAAGCGCCAAAGCAATAGCGACAACAGCGGGGAGGAATGCAAAAATTGTACCTTCCATAGCTATAATCCTTTACTTTTATATAAATTTTTGTATGATAGCATCATTATAACATAAAACACTAAAATTGTAAATAAAAAGATTATAATATATAAATTTGTCGATATTTTACTTTGGTTTTTATCTTTGCAATATAAAACCGCCCGAAAGTCAACAATTTCAATTCAGCAAAAAAGATTGAATGAGCAGTAGAAATGTGATATAATTAAATTACAATAGATCCTATCACAGAGGTTAATATGAATAATAAATATGAAAATGAGGCTCGTGAACGTTGGGGAAATACAGCCGCATACCACGAGCATAACGAAAAAACCAAGAATTACACAAAAGAAAAATGGGCAGAAGCAACCGAGGGTTTAATGGAAATCTTTGCCGAGTTTGCAGATTGCAAGGCAAATGGTGCTGATGCTACATCTTCCAAAGCACAGGCACTTGTTGCGAAACTTCAGACACATATAACTGCAAACTACTATACTTGCACTAATGACATTCTTGAAGGACTTGGCGCGATGTACGTTTCCGACGAGCGATTCAAGAAAAATATTGATAAATACGGAGAGGGTACTGCTGAATTTGCAGCAAAGGCTATTGAAGTTTTTTTGAGTTAAGATTTGACGAATTTGATGAATCAATAAGAAATCCAAGTTTGAGATTATTAAATCACCAAAAAATATATGTATACAGAGCGTAAACCTGCGGTTTAGTAAACTCTACCTTCCTTCGGTTTACCTTCACCTGACATTACGTTATACTGATTATGAAAAAAGCCAAAGGAGGAAAAAACAAATGGCGCACAAATCTATGGGAGAGATCATCAGCACGCTCCGTAAAGAAAAAGGTATGACTCAAAAGGAGCTTGCCGAAATGCTGAATATTACTGACAAGGCGGTTTCTAAATGGGAACGCGATATTGCCTGTCCCGATACGATGACAATACCAAAGCTCGCAGAAATATTGGGAGTATCAGTCGAGGAATTGATAAACGCAAAACCAGCCACAGTAACAGGCCACAAAGGCGCAGATTACTTAATGAATTTAATTTTGAAAGCAGTTCCGATTGCTATGGGTGTTGCAGTAATCGTAACGTCTTTGCTCGGTGAGCTTAATGTAAAATCCGGTTTTACAATGCTCGGTATAGGTCTTGCTTGTGTCGGAATTTACTTGTTGAAACAAAATGATTGACCAGTTATGGATAGGGTTAAAGCTTATCTAACGGAATGAGGAAAATTATATAAAAAAACTACAAAGTTACTTCTTATTTCTCTGATACCTATTATTATTTTCAATGGGATTTTGTTATTTTTTATTATTGCATCTAAGGGAGTAGAGAATGCAGGACTTGCGTTAGCACCTACAGTAATGTATTTGATTATATTTTATACAATTTCTGTAGCTTGTATAAGCGCATGGGGATATAAACAAATTCGCAGTATTGTTGTCGTAAACGGATTAATATTTATTTTAAATATTATTTCAGGATTTATATGTTACCATAAAATCCCCGCAGCAATTCTAACAATTCTAATCTATTCAGTTGTTATACTTGTGGTTACATTGATTACTACGTTATTAGTCAAACTTAATCTCTTTTTGAAAAGCAGGAAGGACAATAAATCTAATAAAATATCATAAAATAAGCCGATGAGTGAAATTACTCATCGGCTTATCTTATTTCATCACCTTAATAAAACGAAACATCTCGTCCGGTCCTTCGTCGGAATCACGCTCATCATCGGGCATAGGCTCGCTCGGCTGAAAATATTCGCACCAGAATTGGTCAATCATAAATCCGCACTTGTTCACGTAAAAATGAATGTTGCGCTTTTCAAAATAGGGTGTGCAAGTCTCCCATACTTTTGTTTCGGGGTGAAGCGCCTCTACCGCTTGCCATGCGCCATAGCCAATGCCTTTGCTATGCTCTTCGGGAGATATAAACAATATCTCTAAATGATTGCGATTTGTTTCTTTATCAATTTTAAGAGTTACACCGCCTACCCTTTTTCCGTCTACAACTATACGATAGGTTTCGTTCTGCGGCTCGTCGATACATTTCTCTATTGTCTTGCGAGAAATTATCTCTCCGTCAGCATCAGTGTGATCGTCGCGTTTGCCAAATTCCAACAAAGCACCATATTTGAACGACCATTGATTATCTAAAATAAACTGCTCGCGGTCGTCTGAGGTCAACGGAACAAGCTCGACTTTTGTATTTTTCATAACTGCCTCCAAAAAACAAAAAACTCCGGCTATTGCACACACAATAACCCGAGCTCACTCGGACACCTAATCCGGCTTACGAGCGCTACGGCACTCCGCCTCCGGTGACCAATATTTTTTATTTATTATAACATAAAACACAAAATAGTCAATATTTAATTGTACGAAGAAAACAAAAAAACAAGCTCATTCATTTTTGAATGAACTTGTTTTTTTGCGCAGGCAGAGGGATTCGCTCTTGAATTTTGCAAAGCATTTCGATTTCCTTTTCGTTATGCTTTGCAAAATTCTTCGGTCACCGTTCAAAAAACGCTCCACCGGAGCCTTTTTTTCACTGCGTTCGAATCCCATTGTATTCCACGATAAAAAAAGAAGAGAGAATAAATTTCTCTCTTCTTTTTTTGGCGCAGGCAGAGGGATTCGAACCCCCGTGGGATTGCTCCCAAACGGTTTTCAAGACCGCCTCGTTATGACCACTTCGATATGCCTGCAAATATTAAATACTTGAGTGTCGTTTCCACAACACCCAAGCATTATATCATAAAAGATTTTTTTTGTCAATACTTAACTTTACCCATTTTTTGGATTTATGCAAAAAATTAGGCGTTATTCCTCTACGTTAAACTTTTTACCGAGGATTTTAAAGATATAAGACACGCCAAGACCGATACATACTGCCACGATACTAAGTATCCAGTTAGTTAGATCTTTGGGCAAACCGGGGAATATGCTTACGATAGAGCCTGTCATAAATCCTAACACCATAAGAAATGCAAGGCTTCTATGCTTGTCAAATACTCTTTTGGTTATGTTAGAAAATAGAACCATTCCAACAAGGAAAGCAAGCGCAACTGTTCCGATCGTTATTACGCTAACAAACCAAGCATCGCTGAACCAGTTTTCAGGCGAGATTATACCTGTTACCATATGTAAGAGGGGTTCGTATATACTGAACATCATAAGAACCATAGATACGCTCATACCGGGAACCATACTCATCATACCTGCAACTCCGCCGCAGATGGGGAGATAGATGCGCATAGCAGTGCTTGCTGTGTTTGTTGTGTCAACTGCAACAACGAATCCTGTTTTGCCTAAATATCCTATGGTAAGAGCAAAAACCAATGCACAAGCGACTCCAATGAAGTATTTAGCTTTAATTTTGCCTTTTTTAGCTTCGTTTATTACTGTGGGAATGCTGCCCGCAATAAGCGACATAAAGAGGAGATATGCGGGGGTAGGGTAATGTTCAAAAAGGAAGTCGAGCGCCTGAAGCAGAAGTAACATACTTGCGAATGCGCCGATGACCATAGGGAAAAGATATGCTATATTTTTTTTGAGATTTTTAAAAGGGTTGGAAATTATACCGATAAGCTCGTCATAGATGCCCATCATGACAGCCATAATACTTCCGCTTATGCCGGGAGCGATTACGCTTATGCCGAGAAAGGCGCCGCAGAGCATACGGTAGAAGAAGTTTTTGAGACCTTTTTTCTCCATTATATACCTCGTTTTTTTGTTTTGTCGTCGTATGAAATATATTTTACAATGAAAAATGGGATTTTGCAAGAGAGACGGTGATACTTTACATTTATTTAATAAATTAGGCGAGGAATGATGGGCAATTTACTTGACACAAAAAGAAAAGTTTGATATAATTACGGGGTAATAAAAGACGAGGTGTGGCAAAGTTCGGTAGCGCGCTTGCTTTGGGGGACGTTTGCGACCGCCGCCGGTGGCGGAAAAAGGGAGCTAAAAGGAGGCGCTGCGGTCGAAATTCTGCGAGGTGATGACTGAGCAGAGAATTTCGGGCACCGCAAGAGGGCGGACAAAGCACAATTATAAGATATAGATTAAAGTAAAAAATAAATAATAACGAGGTGTGGCGCAATTGGTAGCGCGCTTGCTTTGGGAGACCTACCCAACTCATTCAGGTCTTTTTCCTAAAACCTCAAACACCCCTTTAACACTGCGGATTTTCGGCTTGTGGGATTTCTGAAAAAACCGTCAAAAGTGGCAACGACCACATAGTAT
>SVRB01000132.1 GCA_015065045.1 Oscillospiraceae bacterium
TTTTTTTACGTTACTTTCTTTGCACAAAGAAAGTAACCAAAGAAGGTGTATAGGGGCAGGGGTTTCGATTCCCCCGCCCCTATATACCCCTACCCCTAAAACGACAAAGGGGGATTATCCCCCTTTGCACCCCCATCGTCTGCTAAAGATTTATTGTTTTGTGAGACTATAATGTCTAATTTCGTATGGGCGGATTCGTTTGTCCACCCGTGTTATAATCGGTTAAGGTCGTGTATAATATAACAAGCAAAAAAGCGGAGTGAAATTCACTCCGCTTTGGGTTTGACTTATTTTAAAATCAATAGTTGCCCTTGAATACATCTTCCTTAACGGGAGGACGGTAGTCGCCGAAGTATGAACCAAAGTCCATATCCAAGTAGTTACACAAATCAAGAACTTCTACCATAGTGTTGTCGTTAACCGGAACACCATCTTTCATGATACGTTCGAGAGCAGCGATTTCTTTTTCGCCGTGTGTGTAGATCTTTTCAGCGCCGTTAGCCTTGGGAGCATCTCTCAATTCCTGCAAGTATGTTGAGAAGTGCTTTTTGATTTCTTCGGGATCGCCAAAGAAAGCGGGGTTGATAGCAACAAAGCTATGACAAATGCCGCCCTTTCCGTCTACCATGCAGTAGTTGGATGTTGAACCCATAGAAAGAATAGAAGCGAATATTTCGCAAAGCATACCGTAGCCGTAACCCTTATGGCTGCCCAACTGTTCTGTAGAGCCGCCCAAAGGCATAATGCCGCCGCCGTTCTTTGCAACGATATTAGAGAGAACGTCGGGAGCGTTTGTGGAAGGATCTCCGTTCTTGTCCAAAGCCCAACCTTCAGGCAAGGGTTTTTCCATCTTGTTGTACATTTCCAATTTGCCGCGAGTAACAACTGTAGTTGATGCGTCAAAGAAGAAGTCATAAGGTTCTGCGGGGAATGCGCAAGCGATGGGGTTAGATCCGAGCATAGCCATTCTGCCGTTTGTGGGAACCATGATAGCTTCGGAGTTTGTGCAAGAGAAGCCCATCAAGCCTTCTTTACAAGCCATCTTTGCGTAGTATCCTGCGATACCGTAGTGGTTAGAGTTACGTACAGAAACGATACCAACGCCGGAAGTCTTAGCCTTAGCGATAGCAAGCTCCATAGCCTGATATCCAACGAGCTGACCCATAGCATCGTGAGCGTCGATTACTGCTGAAATGGGAGTATCAAAAACAACTTCGGGTTTTGCTTCGATTTTGATCATACCCTTTTCGATGCACTTGTGGTAACGAACCATACGCTGCATTCCGTGAGATTCAATACCGTAGAGGTCTGAAGTCAACAGAACGTCTTGAATAATATCTGCTTCCTTTTCGGTAAATCCGAACTTCTGGAATGCGTCCATGCAGAAGCGGTGTAATGTTTCATAACTAAAATGTTGATATGCCATGTTTTTCTCCTTAAGATATATTATATTTTTAATATGCTTTGTTTTGTTGACATCTTCAAATATCAGAATGTCCACATAATAGGATACAGCTTATTTTGAAATTTGTCAATTATTTTACAATAAAACAGAGCAAAAAATTGCTGTTTTTTCCAAACATATTATAAATTCACATTATTTAGATTTATTATAGCACACAACTCGTAAAAAGTAAATTCAAACATAATAAATTTCTTATAAAAACAAATATTGATACTACAAAAAATATGGTAGGGGAGGCGTTATTGACTAACAAAAAGGCTTCTCCTTGAGGAGAAGCTCCGTCGCAGACGGTGATGAGGTGTAGGATACGAAGTATCCGTTATAGCTATATTACCACCTCATCCGTCACTACGTGCCACCTTCCCCTCAAGGGGAAGGCAATAACGTCAAATTGAAGCAAAAGTGTATTTGCAAAATATAATGCGCAAAATAAAATCGAGGTGAATTTCACCTCGATTTTATTTGTTTGTTTTTATAAAGGTATGTAAAAATATAATCTAATTTATATAGGAAAGATAAGATAAATTGGCAACATATACTACACTGTATACAGGTTGATCATAGAAATTTCTATTATTTATGGGCATAACTATAATAGCCATATACCCATTATTTAACTGCCATACATATGAGTTTAAAGAACTGTTTTCCTGAATGGTATAAATTGCAGGTTCTGTAGTCAGCGCATTATCAGCAAGAAAATCTTTTACAACTGTAGAAGAAGTATATCCGTATATGCCAAAAAAGACTATATTATTGTTTTTTACGCCAAGCAGTTCGTTTTTAGATGATGTATTCATATAGCAGTCAACATCTTCTAAGTTTTTTAAATACAAAAAAGATTCAGAATTTGAACGCCAAATTTTGCTTGGGCCGGATAGTGAGTATCCTGTTCTTATTTTTAGAATTTCAAAATTGGCATCAAGTTTAGAGTTGGTTGTTGGAATTTTTGGAATACTATACATATTGTTTTTATTACATGAACATAAAAAGTTGTAGCATACTATTATTGCAATAAGAAATGTAATTGCTCTTTTTAATAATCTTTTCATAGTTTTTCTCCGAGTTACTTGTGTGTAACAAAGTGTTACAAAATTATTGTAACAGCTTGTTACAATAATGTCAAGGAGGGATAAATATGATTGGTTTACGAAAGATTAGAAAACAACGAAATTTAAATCAGCAGAAAGTTGCTATGGATTTAAACATTTCCAGAGAAGCTCTTTCTTATTATGAGAATGGCAAACGCGAACCATCTCTTTCCTTGCTTGTAGCTATGTCGCAATATTTTAACGTATCAATACACTATCTAATTACAGGCGAAGAATTTAAAAAAAGATAAACCTGCCCTTTAAAAAAGAAAAGGCAGGTTTGTTTTTTTGTGCAGTATAAATCTCCTCAAAATACAAATACTAACATCACGATTTGAAAATTTTTATGTAGGGCAGGCGTTATTGACTAACAAAAAGACTTCTCCTTGAGGAGAAGCTCCGACGTAGACGGTGATGAGGTGTAGGATACGAAGTATCCGTTATAGCTATATTACCACCTCATCCGTCACTACGTGCCACCTTCCCCTCAAGGGGAAGGCAATAA